>CAXYZD010000043.1:0-17172 GCA_964293455.1 uncultured Acinetobacter sp.
TTTTGGATCGACATCATCTGGATAAGTCAGCGTGATTTTACCGTCTTCGTCTACTTTAACCGTCACTTGCGGTGCTGTAATATCAACATCTTTGTTAGCTGTACCTTGACCACCTAAGTTACCCGATTTATCTGCATAACTGTTGTCTGGTACAGTCACACTGACATTGCCATCAATACCTGTAGGAAATTTACCCGTCCATGTTAAGCCATCTTCTGATGGTGTAAGTTCAACTTTAATGCGTTTACCATCTTCATCTTTAATCACAATTTCTTTTGGATCAATTGTTGATGGATCAACGTCAGGTGCATACTTAATCGTAATCTCACCTTTGTCATTAATACTGACTTGAACTGTTGGCGGCTCATTGTCTAAAACAGGATTACGAATCGCAGGTACAGACTCTACTACATCTGTTTTTGCAATTGCGGTGATACTGTTGCTTGCACCCACTTCATTCGCAGGCACTTTAAGTGACCATTTACCATCAGGCGTAATGTCTTTGGCAGGAATGTTATATTCTTTGCCGTTGAACGTCACCGTAATATCAGCGTTTGGATTGCTCACTGTCCCTGTAATGGTGAATAAACCATCTACTGTTAAGTCAATCAATTCTTGTTCGTTGATAACATCATCACCTGCAACCACATCAATTGAAATTAGCGGTAATGACACTGCATCATCAATCGGTTTGCCATCTTGATTGGTGGTAGTCGCATCAATATCATCACCATCTTTCAATGGAATGTCCGTGGTTACTGTCCAGTTACCATCTTTATCAGCAGTCACCAGTGGTAATTTTGTACCATCTGGTAAAGTCACAACAACTTCATTGCCCGGTTCTGTTTGACCCGTAATGTTGGTGATCGGTTTACCGTTTGCATCTGTACTCGGTGTAACTTCATTGATTGTAATCGTAATCAAACTGTCGTCATTACCTGAACCTTTGTTTCCATCAAGATCAGTATAGCTATCGTCTTTCACTTCAACTTTAACGGTTTGACCCGGTTCAACTTTTAATTCAACTGTCCAAGTGCCATCTGCATTTTGTTTTAGTTCACCAACAACACGACCACCGGTCACAGTCAAATCTGCTGATGAGAATGTTTTTGGATCAATGTCTTCACTAAAAGTAAATGTTGCTGTTGCTGAAGTTTTATCGTTTGCATTGGCAATAATATCGACTTCAACTGATGGTGCAGTGGTATCAATATCTTTATTTGCTGTACCTTGACCGCCTAAGTTGCCTGCATAATCTTTATAGCTATTTTCAGGAACGGTTACTGTAATATCACTATCCACACCTGATGGAACTTTACTCGTCCACGTTAAACCATCTTTTGAGGGTATCAGTTCAACTTTTACAGGATTACCGTTTTTATCAACAATGATAAAGTCTTTTGGATTGATACTTGATGGATCAACATCAGCATCAAACTGAATGATGATTTCACCTTTAGCTGTAATTTCTACATCTACGTTTGGTGGTGTTAAGTCTTGACCCACTGGACGTTCAGCAACATTAGACTCAATGAGCGTATCATCTGCACCAACGACACTACCTTTCGCTTTAATATCATTCTTTGGTAAAACATCTGATGCAGGAACCTTAATACTCCATGTACCATCAGCATTAACAGTCACTTGATCACCTGAATAAACCTTACCGTTAAATGTAATGGTCATTGATGCAGATGGATTACTTACAGTACCTGTAATAGTGATATTACCATCAAAATCAGTCAGTTCTGACAATTCACCTTCGTTGAGAATATCATCACCACCCACAATATCAATCGATACAAATGGAAGTAAAACATCATCTGAAGTTGGCTTGCCATCTTGATCATCGGTCACGGCGTCAACAGTATTGCCATCGACAAGCGGTTTATCTGTGGTCACTGTCCAATGACCATTTTGATCGGCAGGTTCTGAAACAAGTGTTGAACCATCAGGTAAAGTCACAGTGACTTTATTGCCCTGCTCAGTTGTCCCTGAAATAATGGCGGTATTGCCATCTGGTGTAATTGAATCAATTTTTACGGTTACTTTTTTATCAGTGCCTGATGAACCTTCATTACCCGCAAGATCAGTATAGCTCTTGTCTTTTACGCTGATATCAACCGTAATACCTTGTTTCGTTCCAGAAAGATCGGCTGACCAAGTACCATCTTTATTTTCAACTAAGTTACTGAGTTTACCACCCGCAATCACAATGTCAGACAAGTCGAAGTTTTTAACAGGCTCATTAAACTTAAAAGTTACTGTACCATCTTCATTGATGCTCACAATCACTGTAGGCGGTGTGGTATCAAGAACTGCTGTATCGCCACCTTTACCCGATGTATTGCCTGATTGATCTGTAATGGTTGCCGTAACATCGACCTTGCCATTTGCTTGTGGCGGAACAGACGTAATATAACCATTGCTCAACATATCATCGGTAATAATGATGTCTGTAGGCTCACCACCATTGATGATCACCGTGAGTGTATCGCCAACTTTTGCTTCTTTTGGAATCGTAATTTTTACAGATACATCAGGACTCTGACCCAATTCAGTGCCATTGATGACACCGTCATTATTGCTATCTGTTGTAATTTCAACTTTTGGTGCAGGAATCACGCCTGTATTTGGAATTGTTGTTTCATCTGTGCCCGGTTCGGAAACCAAACCTGTATTTGGATCGGTTACAGTCCCTTTGACAGGAACATCTTGACCGACTGGCGGTAATTCTGCTGTAGGTACATCTACAGTCCAATTATATGTACCATCTTTATTTGGTGTTGGATCAATAATGACTGGGTATTCTTTTCCACCTATAGTCACTGTCACGTCGGCATTCGGCTCATCAACCGTACCTGTTAAAGTTGTTGTACTATCGGCATCAGGTACAATTGGATCAATCGTGACATATGGTGCTTTTGGTGGTAATGCAACAGGTGCTTCATCCTGACCAGGCTCTGAAACCAAACCTGTATTTGGATCGGTTATAGTCCCTTTGACAGGAACGTCTTGACCGACTGGCGGTAATTTATTTGTTGGTAGATCAACCGTCCAGTTGTAAGTACCATCTTCATTTGGCGTTGGATCAACTTTTACCAAATAATCTTTTCCACCAATACTAATAATCACATCAGCACTTGGATTGTCTACTGTACCAGTAATGGTGGTTGTTCCATCTTTGTCAGGTACGACAGGATCAATTGTCACCACAGGCGCTTTCGGTGGCACAATCACTGGGGCTTCGTCCACACCGGGCGGAGAAATTAAACCGGTATTTGGATCGGTGATTGTACCTTTTACAGGAACGTCTTCACCTGCTGGAGGTAGCACTGATGTTGGTACATCCACTGTCCAATTATATGTACCATCCGCATTCGGTGTTGGATCAACTTTAGCTTTATATTCTTTTCCATCAAGCGTAACAATCACATCTGCATTTGGATGATCTACTGTACCTATAAGCGTTGTTGTACCGTCTTTATCAGGAACGACAGGATTAATCGTGACGACAGGTGCAATGGGTGCTTCAGGTACTTTCGGTTGATCTTTAGATGATCCATTTGAACCATCTGCCGCAATAATCGCACCACCAACGAGCGCACCACCGACAATCCATGGCAATAAATTAGATGCAGTACTCCCACCACCCGCAGCAATTGGAAGTAACTCTTCTAAACCAGCCAATTCTTTAAAGTTTGCAATTCCATTTTGCCAATCTAACAATAAGAAAGCACATTCAGTCCCTTCAAAAACCAGCTCAGTATTATTTCCCTCTGCATCGACTGCAAAATAATTTTCAATCGTGACTGTTTCACCATTCTTCATTTTAATAATTAAATTATTACTATCTTGAATAATTTCTGCGACATCTTCACGAAGAATTTTTGTTTGAATAATTGAGCCTTTTTCTAATTTAATTATATTAGAGTCAATTTCAACCTTTCCCATTGTCGTTTTATCAATAACGGTAATTTTTTGCATAATAAAAAGCTATTTTTTAATGTAACAGTCAGTAAACTATATTAACAGAGCGATATTTTTTGTACAATAAATCTATATTTTTTTAAAACCCTTAATCAATTAATATTTTGATTGATATTTAATCATCAAATAAGCAGAAGCATTATTTGCTGTAGGATAAATTCATGTTAAAACGTTCACTCCTTTGTTTAAGCCTTATTCTTGGTCTAAGTGCATGCGCATCAATGCAAAATACAAAAGATTTTGAAAAACCAACTCATTTATTATTTACAGACAAAGAGATAAATTCACTACCTGTTCAAGTTAAGCGCGATGAACGACTTTGTGATGATGAAAAAGCAGACGATCAGAACTGTCCAATCAAGTTTTTTATTGATGATTTTAAAGCCGGCGAGTTTTATATCAACAATGCAACCACGTATTATTTAAAGCCAAATGAGTACGAATTAACTGTCAAAAACTGTAAAGGAAAATGCACGACTTATCACACTAAAATACAAATTAATGAAAATTTACCTTTAGTAAATTTAATATTATCTGTGGATGAAAATGGAAAACCATTCATTATTAATAAAAAATAATCGTACAAAATTCAACCTGAATTTTTTATAAATATCGGGTTGAATTTTGCGATATAAGTCACACTAAAAATTTTAAATTTATTATTAATTAGCCTCTATTCAAATACAAAATAATTTAGTTTAAATACTCTAAATTATTTATTTTAACGCCCAAAACACGATAAAATTTAAATATAAATTTTTATTTTATTTTCAATTGAGGATGTGTTCATTCCAATTATGCAACTCTGACTTACAACATGATTCAAATGCATAAGCCACAATATTTCCATGTATACTTTTGTCATCTATTTTGTGCTGTTGTGATATGCCCTATGCAACAAAACCGCGAACTTCGAACATCTCTCAAAAAGCAACGTCGTGCCTTAAACTCAGCCATGCAAAAAAAAACTGAAGTACATATCTTTCATCGAATGCTTCAACAAACTAAATTTCGTACAGCACAAAAAGTTGGACTCTATCTACATGCTTTTGGTGAAGTTCATACCCAAAAGCTAATTGAATATTGTTTTAAACAGGGTAAAAATGTTTTTCTCCCCATGATTTGCAATATGAACTTAAAACTTGTTTGGGTTCAAATCACTCAACATCAATATCGAAACAAGCGTTTTACAATGCATCATTTAGGTATGTTAGAACCGATGAAAAGTCGTGGCTTACATGTTTCTGCATTAGATTTTCTGGTTTTACCTTTACTTGCCTGTGATCAATTTGGTACTCGTATGGGCATGGGTGCAGGTTTTTATGACCGCACCCTTGCAAGCGCGCCTAAGCGCCCTTATAGAGTAGGAATCGCACACGATTTTCAATTTTTAAGTACACCATTACAGCGAAATACTTGGGATCAACCTTTAGATGCGCTAATCACTGTATCTAAAGTCTATCGTTTTAGTCGGCATTCAAGTCCATTCAACGTTTGAAGCCCATTTAAATTTCAGATACTTGCGCTTTTTTATCGTTTTTATTGAAAAAAGCCCTTGTAATTTTGAAAATACCCATCACTATAAAATTCATGGCAACAATGTTGTTACTCACTAGGAGTGCCCATGTCAGAAAATATTATGAATCAAGAAAATCTTGATCCACACGTTCCGAGTGTATTACCGCTTTTGGCGTTGCGTGATGTTGTGGTTTATCCACATATGCAAATTGCACTCTTTGTCGGTCGTGAAAAATCGATCAATGCTGTTGATATCGCTCGCAACAGCGACAATCTCGTATTTGTAGTTGCACAAAAAGATTCTCTTACAGAAGAAATTGATCACGACAATTTATATCAATACGGTACTGTCGCTAAGATTGTCCAAGTTGTGAATCATGAAAATGATGAAAACTGCATTAAAGTTCTCATTGAAGGCTTATACCGTTCTAAGCTTGTAGAAATCATCGACAATGGTGAATATTTATCGGCTGAACATGCTTTAAGTCCAATGAATGTGTCTGTAGATGAAGATTCTCAAGCACTACGTATTGAAGAATTACGTGCTTTATTTGCACAGTATGCAGAAGCAAAGTTACGTAATGCACGTGAACTGATTGCTGCTGCAAATAAAATTGATGATCTTCTACAATTACTATTCTTTGTTGCAACGCGTGTACCGTTGAATATTGATGTTAAACAGAAGTTTTTAGAACACGATGAGTTTGAAGCACATTTACAAGAACTCATGGGCTATTTATTGCAACAGTCAGAAGAACAACAAGTTGAACAGACTCTACATGACTCTGTAAAACGCCAAATGGAAAAGAATCAGCGCGAATACTTCCTCAATGAAAAGATGAAAGTCATTCAACGTGAACTTTCAGACATGAATGATGGTGCTGAAGATGATGTTGCTGAAATCGAACGTCGTTTAGCAGAAGCAGATTTACCCGAACATGTGCGTAAAAAAGCTGAATCTGAATTCCGTAAGCTCAAAGCAATGCAACCTGCATCAAGTGAAGCTGCAGTTGTTCGCAACTATATTGAGGCGATCTTAGATACGCCTTGGAATAAAGCGAGCAAAGTAAGCATTAACTTAGCGAAAGCTCAAGAAATTTTAGATACAGACCATTATGGTTTAGATGACGTCAAAGATCGTATTGTTGAATATCTTGCAGTACAGTCACGCGTGAAAAAACTTAAAGGTCCTATTCTTTGTTTAGTTGGTCCTCCCGGTGTAGGTAAAACTTCACTCGGTGAATCGGTTGCAAAAGCAACAGGTCGTGAATTCGTTCGTATGGCGCTCGGTGGCGTACGTGATGAAGCAGAAATTCGTGGTCACCGTCGTACCTATATTGGTGCGATGCCGGGTAAAATTGTGCAGTCATTGACAAAAGTCGGCGTAAAGAATCCTTTATTCTTACTCGATGAAATTGACAAAATGGCGCAAGACTATCGTGGTGATCCTGCTTCTGCATTGCTTGAAGTGCTTGATCCATCACAAAATGATAAGTTCAGCGATCACTATTTAGATCTTGATCTTGATCTTTCAGAAGTGATGTTCATCTGTACTGCAAACAGCATGAATATTCCTGAAGCATTGCTTGACCGTATGGAAGTGATTCGTCTACCGGGTTATACCGAAGATGAAAAAGTTAATATTGCAGAGCGTTATCTTGTTCCGAAAGCAATTAAGAACAATGGTTTACGTGCTAAAGAATTGACTGTACACGAAGAAGCGATTCGTGACATCGTACAACGTTATACACGTGAAGCAGGCGTACGTAGCCTTGAGCGTGAAGTCTCAAAAATTGCACGTAAAGTTGTGAAAGAAGCGGTCAGCAAGAAGTCTAAAAATCTTCAGCTTGAAGTCACTTCTGCCAATCTTCCAGAATACTTAGGTCCACATAAGTTTGACTTTGGTATGGCGGAAGAAGAAGCACAAGTGGGTCGTGTCAATGGCTTGGCTTGGACATCTGTGGGTGGTGAATTGCTCACCATTGAAGTTGCAGCAGTCAAAGGTAAAGGTAAATTTATTACCACCGGTTCGCTTGGTGATGTGATGAAAGAGTCAATTACCGCTGCAATGACCGTAGTTCGTACCCGTGCAGATGAGCTTGGCATTGAAGCCATTCGCTTTGAAGAAACTGATGTGCATGTGCATTTACCTGAAGGTGCAACACCGAAAGATGGTCCATCTGCCGGTTTAGCACTAACAACAGCACTGGTTTCAGCATTCACAGGTATTGCGATTCGTCCTGATATTGCAATGACAGGTGAAACAAGTCTAGGCGGTCGTGCGATGCGTATTGGTGGTTTGAAAGAAAAACTACTGGCTGCACATCGTGGTGGTGTGAAACTTGTATTCATTCCACAAGAAAATGTCCGTGATTTGGCTGAAATTCCTGCCAATGTCAAAGAAGGCTTAGAAATTAAAGCGGTGAAAAGTATCGATGAGATTCTGCCACTTGCTTTGGTTGAACAACCAATACCTTTGGTCAAAGCACCCATTGTGAAAGCCGTTGATGAAAGCAAAGCTGCTCGTCATTAATCGGTAAAGACTGATAAAAAAGAGCGCCACGGCGCTCTTTTTTATATCACAAAAAATACTTTATTTACCGTTAGCAATTTAACGATAAAAACTTCAAATTTCCCCTTGAAACGTACAACAATATCCCTCATATTTATAGATAGAGAAATAATGATTTCAGGTTATTTATACATCATTCTCAAATTATAACTTTAAGGGTTTCTGTCTAATCTCCAGATAAATAGAAACCCTATGCAGTCCTTTACACCCCTTTAGGACTGCATTTTTTATATCTTTTTTAAGATTAGCACTGCTCATCCTATTTTTTAACGCCTTATCACACGCATTCATTATTCCCAAAGCCGAGATCCGTTATAATGGAAGAACTATTCATATTGTACGCATCTCCCTATGAAAATTCGTATTCTGACCATTGGTCAAAAAATGCCTGCTTGGGTGCTGACAGGTTTTGAAGATTACTTCAAACGCATTCAACCTTTTGTACAAACTCAAGTCATTGAATTAGCTATGGCAAAACGTGGTAAAAATGACTCTGAAGCCGATATTTTAAAATACCGAAATATTGAGGGTGATAGCATTTTGGCACAACTCAAACACAATGAAGTGCTCATTGCCCTTGAAGTGGGTGGTCGTGAATTTAGCACTGAAAAACTCGCTGAAACCATGAAAGATTGGATGCTTGAAGGTAATGATATTGCCCTTGCGATTGGTGGGCCAGATGGTCATTCTGAAGCGGTGCGTAAAGCTGCAGCGTGGCATTGGTCACTCTCTAAATTAACCCTGCCACATCCGATGGTACGTGTCATGCTCATTGAACAACTGTATCGTGCAATGAGTATCAACAATAATCATCCTTACCACCGTGCAGGATAACGTTTGCAACAGGATGAAAACTTCTTCATTTTGAAAACAGTATATTGAAGTTACTGGACAACGTTCATCATTCAAGATCAATTTTTACAATGGGATAAACAGCGCAGTATGAAACTACAAACCCTACCCGGCTTATTTATTTCTCACGGCTCGCCGATGCTTGCGCTTAATCCTGAACAAGTTGGTCCTGCTTTAAGCCGACTTGGCTTAAACTTGCCCGAACCAAAAGCAATTGTGGTGATGTCAGCGCATTGGGAAAGTAACGCTTTAGAGGTGAATACGGGTGTACGCCCTGAAACATGGCATGACTTTCGTGGTTTTCCGCCCGAACTGTATGAGCTGCGCTATCCTGCACCCGGTGATCCGCAACTTGCTGAAGAAATTTTAAATCTATTTTCTGAGGCTCATATTCCTGCCCATGCCAACAGTACTCGACCACGTGATCATGGCGTATGGATGCCTTTATTTCACATGTATCCTCAAGCTAACATTCCTGTGGTGGAAATTTCATTACCGATGAATATTTCTGCACAAGAAATTTATAAAATTGGACAAACTTTAGAAATATTGCGTGAAAAGCAAATTTTATTGATTGGTTCAGGCAGTATTACGCATAATTTACGTGAATTATCTTGGCAAGGTGAAAATACAAATGTACCTGAATGGGCATCAACATTTCGCAATACCGTAGTGAGTAAGCTGCATCATCACGACTTCGATGCGGTACTCGATTGGAAAAATTTGCCTTTTATTGAACGTAACCATCCAACACTTGAACATTTCGCACCGCTATTTTTTGCTATAGGTACAGGCGATCGCTTTAGCATTGTACATAGTAGTTTTAGTATGGGTTCTCTCGGTATGGATATTTATCGCTTTGACTAATACATAAATCCAGTTATAGCTAAAATATATTAATACAGTAACAAAAAATTATAAATGGATACATTTTGCTACCCAAAAAGCGCATATGTATTCATTTTTTTAAAAACAAATACGTTATGCTTCAAAATGTTATCCATAGCATGAACTGTTTATTCCATGAAGTTAAAATACTTAGCCATTGCCCTATTCCCCCTTGCTCTTGCCGCTTGTCAATCGAATGGCATTCCACAAACAGGAGGTTCAACAGTGACCGTTGTAGATCAACAAAATGTGAATAAAACATTATCTGCATATCAGTGGCATGCAAATACAGTAAATTCACCCAAACCTTTAGTTTTAAATTTTGATGCTCAAGGTCGTTTGGCGATTTCAACCAGCTGTAACAATATGATGGGTAGTTGGAAAGTTGAAAATAATCAAATTGTCACAGGCAATCTTGCTGCGACACAAATGGCATGTTCACCTGAAGCAATGAAGCAAGAAGGCGTTGCAGCGAACTTATTCAGTAATCGTAAAGCACCGTTTACCTTAGATATGAGCAATCCTGATCAACCTAAACTAACAGTTGTTGCAGCCAATGGCGAAAAGATTGAATTTACAGCAACAATGACACCTGAAACAAAATATCAAAGTGAAGGTGAAATAATTTTCTTAGAAATTTCACCTGAAACTAAACAATGTACTGGCGTTGCACCGCAAACGTGTTTGCAAGTTAAAGAAATCAAATATGCTGAAAATGGTGTAAAAACTTATCAAGACAAAGATTGGACATTATTTTATAACCACATTGAAGGTTTTGAGCATGATCCAAAAGCGCACAAAATTATTCGTGTAAAACGTTATGAAATTAAAAATCCTGCTGCTGATCAATCTAAATACGCTTATGTATTTGATATGACTGTGATGAATGCAACTGTAAAATAAAGTTCAGACATAAAAAAACCGATGCATATGCATCGGTTTTTTAGTGATTTTAAGTTAAAACTTAGAATACACCTTGAGCAAGCATTGCATCAGCGACTTTTACGAAGCCTGCAATGTTCGCACCGTTTACATAGTTTACAGTACCATCTTCTTCAGTACCATATTTCACGCAGTTACGGTGAATTTCTTTCATGATCGCATGAAGACGTTCATCAACTTCTTCAAATGTCCAACCCAAACGGATTGCATTTTGAGACATTTCAAGACCCGAAGTTGCAACACCACCTGCATTTGATGCTTTACCTGGTGCATACAAAATTTTCGCTTCAACGAATTTCTCAACAGCATCTAGCGTTGAAGGCATGTTTGCACCTTCAGCAACACAGATAACGCCATTCGCGATAAGTGTTACAGCATCATCACCATTTAACTCATTTTGAGTTGCACATGGCAATGCGATGTCACATTTAATACCCCAAGGGCATTTACCTTCAAGATATTCAAAACCATGTTTAGACGCAAATTCTGAAATACGACCGCGCTTCACATTTTTAAGTTCCATCACTTCACATAAAAGCTCAGTGGTGAAACCATCTTTGAGGTAAACCGTACCCGCAGAGTCAGATAACGATACAACTTTTGCACCTAAGTACATTGCTTTTTCAGCAGCATATTGTGCAACATTACCCGAACCTGAAATGGTTACAACTTTATCTTGGAAACTTTCGCCACGAGCCTTAAGCATTTCCTCAGCGAAATACACAGTACCGTAACCTGTCGCTTCTGGGCGAGCCAATGACCCACCGAAAGTTAAGCCTTTACCTGTGAATACACACGCAGTATCGTTGCTTAATTTCTTCATCATACCGGCCATATAGCCAACTTCACGACCCCCCACACCAATATCACCCGCAGGAATATCAGTATTCGAACCCAAATGACGATATAACTCAATCATTAAAGCTTGGCAGAAACGCATGATTTCGCCTTCAGATTTACCTTTAGGGTCAAAATCTGAACCGCCTTTACCGCCACCCATTGGAAGTGTGGTTAAAGCATTTTTAAATGTTTGTTCGAAACCTAAAAATTTAAGAATTGAAAGGTTTACAGATGGATGGAAACGCATTCCACCTTTAAATGGACCAATAGCAGAATTGTATTGTACACGGAACGCGCGGTTCACATGCGTTTGCCCCTTGTCATCAACCCATGAAACACGGAATTGAATTGCACGTTCAGGCTCTACAAGACGCTCAAGTAACCCGTGTTCAGCATATTGCGGGTTTTTTGCAATGAACGGCCATAAGCTCGTCATCACTTCTTCTACAGCTTGTAGAAATTCTGGTTGATGTGAATCACGTGTTTTAACGTAGTTTAGGAAGTCATTAAGGGTGTTATATTTCAACGCTTAATCCTCAGCAGTTTGGTGGATCAAAATCGGTCAAAATTTCAATCGATGATGTATTTTGGCGCAAACAATGTAATATCTTTTGTAACCAATCAGCAATAGTTATTTTCAAATTATTTAAAATTAATTTAATAACAAATAGTTATGTTTATTATAAAGGATAATTGACTAATTCTAAAAATTGCTCTATATCAAGAATTAAAGAAAATTCATGCCATAAAAAGAGGCGACTTGTGCGCTCAAATTGTGCACACCGCAAATCTTGATTTTCATGTTAAAATTAATAATTCAATGATGTTATTTTTCAATTTAAGGCTCAAACTGAGCTGCTGTGGTTATACATGAATCTGCAAATCTCTCTCATTCAATCTATTGATGCTTTACTGCCTCAGACCCAATGTGGTCTATGTGGTCATCGTGATGGATGCCTTCCCTATGCCAAATCCATCACTGAAGGTGAAGATGCCAACAAATGTGTACCCGGCGGTCAACCTGTTGCCGATGCATTGGCAGAATTATTGAGCCGTCCAAAATTACAAGCAGAAGAAAGTGTTTGGACTGTACAAGCAGATGGTCGCCCACAACGCATGAAGGCTGTGATTCGTGAAGATGAATGTATCGGTTGTACCAAATGCATCAGTGCTTGCCCTGTCGATGCGATCATTGGTGCAGGTAAATTAATGCATACCATTCTTACCGATTTATGTACGGGTTGTGAGCTATGCATTCCACCCTGTCCTGTCGACTGTATTGATCTAATTGAAGATTTACAGGATTTACCACAAGAACCTCAACGAATTGCTGAACAAACCGATTTACGTGAACGTTACTATGCGCATATTCAACGTGAGGAAAAACGTCACATTCACCGTAAAGGTCCTGTTGTTCGTACTGAAATTGATACCGAATTATTTGCACAATTTTCCGCACAAACAGATCAACTTCCTGAAATTCAAATCATTGAAAAATCAAATGAAATGCCACCATCTATCGATGTAAAAACCACGATTGAATTGGCAAAAATTCGTACGCAAATTAAAAAACTCGAAAAACAACTCAGCGTCCGCCCTGACACGAAAAAGCAAGAATTACTTGAATCACTCAACGTGCAATTGAGTCAGTTATAAGGAGTATAAAATGAGCGTTAAAAATATGACGCGAAAAGAGATTCAAATCTTTTTTGAGCGATTACGTGAACAACGCCCGCACCCCGAAACTGAACTTAATTTTTCCAATCCCTTTGAATTATTAGTTGCGGTTACATTGTCTGCACAAGCGACCGATGTCAGCGTCAATAAAGCCACAGATAAACTTTTTCCTGTTGCCAATACGCCTGAAGCTATTTATGCATTGGGTGTCGATGGTTTGAAGGCATATATTAAAACCATTGGTTTATATAATTCCAAAGCCGAAAATGTAATTAAAGCCTGTAAAATGCTAATAGAGCTTCATGGTAGTCAAGTGCCACAAAACCGTGCTGATCTTGAGGCTTTACCTGGAGTTGGGCGTAAAACAGCAAATGTGGTACTCAATACTGCCTTTGGTCAACCAACGATGGCAGTTGATACGCATATTTTCCGTTTGGGCAATCGTACAGGACTTGCTATTGGTAAAAATGTGCTTGAAGTTGAACAACGTCTCATCAAAGTCATTCCGAAAGAATTTATACTCGATTCACACCATTGGCTGATTTTACACGGACGCTATACCTGCATTGCTCGAAAACCGAAATGTGCAGAATGTATCGTCTCTGATGTCTGCCATTGGCCTGATCGTTTTGAGTTCGGTGCACCACGAAATAAAGCGATCCTTACAAAGACAATTGAAGATGCAGTAAATCTCTAAGCCAAGAAATGATCTATATTTTATGAACATTGCGTTCAAAAATATCGCTCTTTTGCTAAAAATGATGCTAAATTTCAGCATCATTTTTTGATTTTGAATGGTTATTTTTGCTTATTATCTTTTTGTTGTTGTTCTAATTGTTCTTTTTCAGCCAATTCTTTTTTCAACATCGCCATGCGCTCATGTTCTTTCGCCACACCCGGGTGTACCTGATACTGTGCATTTTTACGCATTTTACGGCGCTGTGCGATTTCTTCTTTTTGCGTTTTACGTAGTAATTTAAAACTAAAAACAATCAGTCCCAAAATAACGATAACACTTAAAATGACGAGGGCAATTAATGCGATTTTCATCGGTGCTATATATTCCAACATAAAAAAAGAGACCTAATATGAATCAGGTCTCTTTTAAAGTCAAAGTTTTCAAAATAGTCTGGCTGTAAATCAGCCCTTCAGGCTAAAAGCCATCAAATTTTAAAATTATTTGTCTAAAATACTAAATAGCTCTGCTTGAACTTCATCAATGGCACGTAAGCCATTCAATTTATCATAAGTCGGTGCATTTTCACCTGAAGCCGCACGACTTTGATAGAAGCCAACCAATTGTTCAGTTTCAGTGTGGTATGAACCTAAACGCTTACGAATCGTTTCTTCCAAATCATCAGGACGTTGAACTAAGTCTTCACCTGTTTCATCATCTTTACCTTCCACTTTCGGTGGATTGTAAATCGTATGATAGATACGACCCGATGCTGCATGCTGACGACGACCTGATAAGCGTTTTACGATTTCTTCATCAGGTACTTCAATTTCAATCACGTGATCAATACTGATGCCTTCTTTTTCAAGTACTTCAGCTTGTGGAATCGTACGTGGGAAACCGTCAAAAATACAACCATTTACACAATCAGGTTGTGCAATACGTTCTTTCACTAAACCAATGATCAACTCATCAGACACTAAACCGCCAGACTCCATGACACTTTTAGCTTTAAGACCGAGTTCAGTACCTTCACGAATTGCAGCACGGAGCATATCACCGGTTGAAATTTGTGGGACATTGTAGCGCTTACAGATCAACTGAGCCTGAGTACCTTTGCCAGCTCCAGGTGGTCCGAGTAAAATAATGCGCATAAAAAAACATCCTCATGTAAAACAAAGTGTATGACACTTTCAACCTACCAATGATTCATCGGCAGCATTCAAGCATCTGATTATATGAAAACCAAAAATAAATGTATTAATCCAGCCAAAAATCCAGTGACACCACCGAGTACAATCAAAATCCATTCGTCTTCCTGAAATGCAGGACGTAATAAATTTTGAAATTCTTTCGGAGTTAGCTCACTAATTCGATCTCGAAACATTTTAAAGATTTTCTGTGCACGGCTCGCGTTAAAAGCTGGGTCGCTTACAGGTACCATGGTAATTTCTATAGAACGATCAATCAAGTCTGTCTTGAGCTTCGCGTACTCAGTTGGTCCTATTGACAACTGTAATGCAGTACGAATCAGTGGTGTTTCCATAATGACATTGACATGGCGTTTAATAATTCGGCGAGTCTTATCCTTACGTGTTCCATACATCATTTCAGTCATGATCGATTTTAACGTAATTAAATCTTCCGTCACAATGCTTGCGAAAACATCGGAAACCTCTTCCTGACGCTTCATAAACGCGCCCTGAATATTATACGTACCTATACGTGGAATAACAGGTTTAATCCATGGGAACTTGCGGTCTTTGGTTAATTCAAAAAACTGTGGATAGCGTATGTAGTGTGGCTCTAAAGGATTAAAAACCATCCAAATGGCGATCCAATTGGTCAAGAAACCCCAAATGGCTGCAAAAAATGGCACTGTCCAATGCTGTGGCACAAATACGTAGACAAACATTTGGATAATACCGAAGAAAATACCAATCAAGGCACTAATATGCCAAATGAAGTTAATTTCTTTTTGTCCCACTTTCAGGAACATTCGCACCATGAGTTTACGATCGCCTTCCATTTGACGGACAATCATTTCTTTCATGTCAACAAGTGACTCGACATTCATGGTCAGCTCAGTCACTAATCCTTTAAGAATTTCAGGCATTTGATTACGCGACTGTGCATAAATTCTACGTTTGAGTGAATACGGTAAGTTTTCCCACAATACCGCATTACGGTCAATCATCACTTCATCAATTAAATATTCTAAATCACGTCCCACTTGTTCGCCAATGATCCGTGCCATATCTTCAGGTTCCATGGCATTCAAAAATTCATTCAACGAACCCAGTTTAGATAGCGTATTGTCAGTAATGATCCCAGAAATTCGCCCAGCTTTGCGAGGCACAATTCCCTGCCAGCCCACAGGAAGTGGACCAATATGAAAACCCCAAAATTTAATTGGATAGAACACCATTTTTAGTGCCATCCACACGTGTGCCCAAGTCACAAATGCTGTCACAGGAACAATACTGAGTATCGCTAAATGATCAGGTCTATTCCAAAAGCCTTGCCACAATTCTATGACGTATTCAAACATTCATGCATCTCGTATTTATTTCTATGTGTGGTCGAATAATTTTAAAAATATTGAACTGATTTAAAAACCAACACTCAAGGTATAAGAAAACTGAAGTTGTGGTCTGGTTTCAAATACAATCTCATTGCCATTTTTCGACTCATCCCCCGCACCCATACCCACACTAAATGTACTGATTCGTTCTTTACTCAATAATACATAGGATAGATCAACACCACCACCAAGCTGTGTATCATCACGGCTTTCATTGATTTTTTTACTCTTTAAATGTCCACCATAAACACCAAGGTAGTAGCCATTTAAATCTGTCCCTGTCAGCACAACGGGCATACGAAAGCCAACTTGTGTGCCAAACTCATGATTCCCACTGACAAATGCACCCACTTTCGCATAAGCAATACCATAAGGGTTCACCCACTCAACATTGACATGCGCAAGCTTCATGGTCATACCTGCACCCGCATTCCAAGTAGAATAACCTTCAGACTTTAATTTTGGTTCAGGCAAATAATCCTTAAACTCCGCATGTGTCAGACTTCCTACTGTCATTAACATCAGTAAGGGAACGATTTTTTTCATTATTTTCTCCATAGTCCCTATTTTTTCGGGCAAATCTAATTATCCTTAATTTTTTGACTTTAACAGAATTATTGCTTTGCTCATATA
>CAXYZD010000044.1:0-17140 GCA_964293455.1 uncultured Acinetobacter sp.
CGCAAAAAGTCCGTGCAATCTATATTAATCATCAACTGCAAAAAGTCAGTGATGTATGGGCGAGCTTTGTACAAGAACAGTGTCTAGAATTGAATATTCCTTGCATCATTCAAAATGTTGATGTGCAACAGGGTAATCTTGAAAATCAAGCACGAGAAGCACGTTATCAGGCTTTCGCCAAGCACCTAGATAAGGGTGAAATTTTAGTTTTAGCGCATCATCAACAAGATCAGGCTGAAACTTTACTTTTGCGCTTACTTTCGGGTACAGGCGTTCAGGGAATGGCGGCGATGCGAAGTGTCGATATTCAACAAAAAATGGATCAGGATATTCATATTTGGCGTCCACTGTTGAATGTCTCTCGTGAGCAGATTTGCCAATGGGTACAACAATGCAGTATTCAGTATGTTGATGATCCGACAAATTTAGATACACACTATGATCGTGCGTGGTGTCGGCATGAATTGTGGAAGATTTTGCAAAGCCGTTACCCAAAAATGCAACAGGCTTTGGCAAGAACAACGGTGCTTATGCAAGATGCTGATGAAATTTTAAATGAAGTTTTACAGCAAGATTTGGCAAAATGTGGCGATGCAACACAACTTGATTTAGCCAGCTTTTTACAATTGTCTACAGCACGGCAAAGGCAATTACTCTCGGCTTGGATGCGAGGCGAACAGCAGTATCGTCCAACTTTTGACATGGTAGAACGCCTACAACGTGAAGTGATTGAAGCGCGTGAAGATGCTCAATCGGCATTGCACAATCAGGGTTTTTACTATGTACGCTATCAAGGTATATTGTATCGTTTAACTGAAGATGTGTATTTGGCCGAGCAACAGCACAAAGTTTCACAACAGACAGATATTATTTTTCAGCTGAATACTGTACAAAAATTAACAGCAGGGCAGTTTCATATTCAGAATGTATTTAAGAACCTTATTGGGCAAGATCAACAACTTGAAAGAAGTATAACAATGGGATTAAGTCCTTTATTATTAGAAAAAAAATTACAGCTAACACTGCGACAAGGTGGTGAAAAAATTCATCTATATGGACGTGTCGGCAGTTGGCCATTGAAAAAAGCCATTCAACAAGCACATATTTTTCCATGGATGCGTCATACAATTCAAATATTGAGCATAGATAATGTTATGCTTGGGGTCTTTACGCCAAAAGGTTTCTGGCTTGCTCAATCTGAGTATTGTGTTGAGGCTGGATGGCAACCAACGTTGATCTCCTGTTTTTAAAAATCCAGTTTATAAATCATGGTCGGGTGTGTTTCATGGGTACAGCTTTAAATTGTAATATTGGTTTCATTGGTGGTGGCAATATGGCACAGGCGTTGATCGGTGGTCTGATCAGTCGCGGTTTGCCTGCTACTCGCATCACAGTTTCAGATCCTGTTGATGTGATTCGTGAACGATTACAGGAAAAAGATATCCATGTAACAAGTGATAATATTGCTGCAATTCAAAATGCCGATGTCGTTGTTTTGGCAGTCAAGCCACAAGTTTTGAGTCAAGTGCTAAAACCACTTCACAGTTTACTTGAGGGTAAATTGATCATTTCTATTGTAGCGGGTGCAGAGATTAAAACCATTGCAGACCTTACAGGCGCTGCTCGTATTGTCCGTGTGATGCCAAATACACCTGCATTGGTACAAACAGGCGCACATGGTATGTATGCACATGAAAATGTGGATACTCAAGATCGCGATCTTGCAAGCCAAGTTTTGGCGGCTACAGGTTTAACGCTTTGGGTCAAAACTGAAGCACAAATTGATGCCGTTACAGCAGTGTCAGGTTCAGGTCCAGCATATTTTTTCTACATGATGGAAAGTATGATTCGTGCGGGTAAAAATATGGGACTTGATGAAAAAGTTGCCACAGCGCTGACTTTACAAACGGCATTGGGTGCTGCTCAAATGGCAATAACCAGTGCAAATACACCTGCTGAATTACGTAAAAATGTGACATCACCGAATGGCACAACACAAGCTGCACTTGAAGTTTTCGATCGTGCACACATTTCTCAAAATATTCAGACTGCGCTTGCTGCTGCTCAAAAGCGTAGCCAAGAACTTGCACAAGAAATTAGCGATAACAGTAAGTAATTAATTGAATTAGGAACGCTCCAGTATGGGTATAGATTCTGCTCAGATGTTTGGCATTGTGATAAACGTAGCCATTTTGCTCGTGTTTTTCCGTTTTTTAACGCAATTGGCAATGGTGAGTCCATATAATCCAGTTGTGTTGTCAACGGTGAAAGCGACTAAAATTGTCGATATTTTTGGTCGTATTTTTCCTACTTTGGCGAAAGGACGTGTTAATACTGCGGCATTGGTATTAATCATTATTTTGTATTTACTCAAAATGTTTGGTGTGATGTATTTAAGTGGTCATATGATCACCAGTCCTGTGCATCTGCTGATTTTGACTTTTGTGAGTATGATTCAAGATTTGATTCGCTTCTGTCGAATTTTGATTTTTGCGACCATTATTTTGAGTTGGGTGGTGATGTTTACCCAATCTCGATCACCTTATATTGAAGTGATTCAAGAGCTTGCAGAACCATTGCTGGCACCATTCCGTCGTTTGTTGCCAAATATGGGTATGATTGATCTTTCACCAATTTTGGCATTCTTGGCATTGATGATTGCTGAACGATTGATGGGTGAAGTTGCACGTACATTGTTGATTGGTTTTTGATTTATTTTAAAAATATGAATGAAGACATAAAAAAAGGACTCTAAATTGAGTCCTTTTTTTATGTCTAGGGTTGAGTCATGAGTTGAGCCGTTTTAATGTGCCTCATCCCAATTTTTACCTTGACCGACTTCAACTAAAAGCGGTACAGATAAAGTCACAACTTTTTGCATGACATCTTGAATTTTTGCAGAAATTTCATCTGCAATGGCTTCATCGACTTCAAAGACCAATTCATCGTGTACTTGTAATAGAAGTTTCGCTTGCGCTTTTGGCAAAATTTTATCGACTTCAATCATCGCCATTTTAATGATTTCTGCAGCAGAACCTTGTAGTGGTGCATTAATTGCAGCACGTTCGGCGCCTTTACGAATCATCATGTTGCTGGCTTTAATATCAGGCGTATACAAACGACGACCCGTAATGGTTTCGACAAAACCTTGTTCTAACGCAATCTGACGGGTACGTTGCATATATTCATAAATGCCCGGATAGCGATGGAAGTACTGTTTAATGTAGTTTTGTGATTCTTCACGACTAAAGCCAAGCTGACGAATTAAGCCGAACTCAGACATGCCATACAGCAGACCGAAGTTCACAGCTTTTGCCTGACGACGCTGATCTGAAGTGACATCTTCAAGGGCAACGCCTAAGACTTCTGAAGCTGTACGGCTGTGAATATCTTGACCATGATTAAAAGCATGAATCAGGGCTTCGTCTTGTGAAAAATGAGCCATTAAGCGCAATTCAATTTGAGAATAATCGGCTGCAAGTAAAATTCGCCCTTCAGGTGCAATAAATGCTTGGCGAATCTGACGACCGATATTTTCACGTACAGGAATATTTTGTAAGTTTGGATCGGTTGATGACAAACGACCTGTTGCAGTCAAAGCCTGATGATAACTCGTATGTACACGCTGTGTTTCAGGATTGGCTTGTTTAAGTAAACCATCGGTGTAGGTGCTTTTGAGCTTAGTTAGACCACGGTATTCAATGATGCGTGCTGTAATCGGATGATCAATTTTTTCTAAAATAGCTTCTGAAGTGCTGTATTGACCTGTTGCCGTTTTTTTACCGCCTTTAAGCCCCATTTTTTCAAACAGTATTTCACCGACTTGTTTAGGTGAGGATACATTGAAACTTTCACCTGCAATTTCAATAATCTGATTTTCAAGATCTTGAATTGTTTCAGAGAAGCGAACACCCAATTGATCAAGGAAGTTTAAATCGAGCGCAATACCGTTTTCTTCCATGCGGGTGAGAACACTCGCAACAGGGACTTCAATGTTATGCAAAATACTTGAAAGTTCAGGGAGTTCTTTCAATTTACGATCAAGTACCTCATATAAACGGTAGGTGACATGTGCATCTTCTGCTGCATAATGCGCTGCGGTTTCAATCTCAATTTGATTAAAGGTTTTTTGTTTCGCACCTTTACCTGCAACTTGTTCAAAGGTCGTGGTCAAATGGCTCAAATAAACCCGTGCAACATCATCCATACCATGACGTGTTGCGACTGAATTGAGGACATAAGAAGCCAACATGGTATCAAAATACCAACCTTGTAAATGAATGCCATGATTTTCAAAAATATGCGCATCATATTTTAAATGATGACCAATTTTCTCAACACTTGCATCTTCTAAAATCGGTTTGATTTGTTGCAAAATGACATCACGATTGAGTTGTTCAGGTGCCCCTTCGTAATCATGCGCAAGAGGAACGTAGTACGCATTTTTTGCATCAAAAGCCACTGAAAATCCGACCATTTCAGCAATACGGTAGTCTAAACTTGTTGTTTCAGTATCAATCGCAAAACGTTTTTCTGTACTTAGGCGTTGGAAAAGTTGCTCCCAATCTGCTTGAGTCAGAATCGTGTGATACTGTGCTTCACCTAAGAGATCATCATCACTTGTACTTTGGGCTTGATCTGTAATAGATATTGTTTTTTGGGTTTGTTCAGTTTTTAAAATCTGTGTTGATGTTTGTTTGTAAGCTGCACCATTTGGATTGTTCGGGTGATCAAGAGATTGTAATTGATTACGAAATTCTAGTTCGGTGTAAAGGTTACGCAAAACCTCTACATTGGGATCGGTAAGTTTTAAATCGTCATAAGTGATATTGAGATCAAGATCAATCACAATACTCGCAAGTTGATGATCAAGTGCAATACCTTCAACATTGTCTTTTAAATTTTGACCCACTTTACCTTTAATCTTATCGACATTTTCTAAAATGCCACCAATTGAACCGTATTCATTTAAAAGTTTTGCTGCTGTTTTTGCACCGACGCCGGGTACACCACGAATACCATCTGATGCATCGCCCATTAGGGTTAAATAATCGATCATTTGGTCAGGACGCACGCCAAACTTTTCAATGACACCATTCACATCCATGGGTTTGTCTTTAAAGCTATCTTCTAAAGTCACTTTGTCAGTGACCAACTGCGCCATATCTTTGTCACCTGTAGAAATCAGCACTTGATGACCCGCAGCTTCGGCACGTTTTGCCAATGTCCCAATAATATCATCGGCTTCTGCACCTGGAAGCATGTGCAATGGAATGCCTAATGCACGAATGAGTGCATGTAAATAGGGAATTTGCTCTGATAATTCACTGGGCATACTCGGGCGATCACCTTTATAAATCGGTGAAAGTGCGTGACGAAAGGTTGGCTCAGGCGTATCAAAAATCACCGCCATATGTGTTGGTTGAATTCGGCGCATCAATTTTTGAATGGCAGAAATCGCACCACGGATCGCATTGGTCTGTAAACCCGTCGATGTCGTTAACGGTGGGAGTGCATGAAAGGCACGAAATAAAAAGTAAGACCCATCGACTAATACAAAAGGTGGCATTGATGATTTCTCAAAATAATGAAGCTCGGCATAGTTTACATGAGTTTGGATAAAAATGAGCTCAGGGTGACGGGAAAGGTCGGATGTACTATGATGCTATGATCAAAATGAATGACTGCTCTTTCTTTTTAATTCAGGATAGTCCATGCAATCACAACAAGAAGAACACAGTACAACATCGAACATGGAGTCGGATATAAGGACTCAATATCCAACTATGCCCAATGACTATGGTTGGCTGACCAAACTCAACTTTTTGGTTTTAGCATGTTTCGGTATCGCTTTCCTGATTTTAGATGATGGGGCGAGATGGATGAGTGCAGTCGGATTATTTTTTTGTTTTATGTTGATTTTTGTCTTGAATGCTTTGAGCAAGCAACAACACATGATCTTGTTTCAGCAAAGACAAATTCAAGATTTATTGCAAGTACAGCGTTTGAATGCTGCAAAAGAATTATCTAAAGATAGATCATTCGATCCTTCAAATACTGAAAGTGAAGATGTATACCGACAAGAACAAAATATTGACATTCAAAAACCTAAACAGATAAAGCCCGATCATTTTGATCAAACCTTTACTCCACATGATGCAACAGAAGTTTTACATGATCCGATTTTTTTAGATCAACAAGATATTTCTCAAATTGCCGTTTTAAATGCTTCAGATTTAACGCATACGAATGAAAAAGATAATTTTGTGAAAGCAAGTGAGTATACAGAAGCCTCACAAGCACGCTATGAACAAAGTCAGAAAGCACAATCTTCTTCCGAATTATCGAATCAATCTGATCAAAGTAAAGAAAGCACGTTATTAAAAGACCTGAAAGGCATGACTTCGTTATGGAGTGCTTTTGTTGAATGGTTTAAAGGTGGAAATAGTATTGTTCGTATCGCCATTATTATTTTATTGATTGGGGTGATTTTATTATTACGTTTTGCAAGTGAGTATTGGCAACCGACACTCAGTACAAAACTAGCAGGGATTGCAGTTGCAGGTGGCGTACTGACGGCAGTCGGTTATTGGCTACGCAACAAGCGTTATGGTTATGCAATTAGTATTCAAGGTGCAGGTTTAGGTATTTTATTCCTCGTTTTATTTAGTACCTTTAAGCTTGCTGTCATCACCTCTGTCGGGTTGAGTTACGGTTTGCTCATTGGGTTACTTGCCGTGACCTTATTACTTGCTTTGAAACAAAATGCACTGATTTTGGCATTTATTGCACTCGGCAGTGGTTTCGTTGCGCCATTTATTTTAAATACAGGCAGTAATAATATTCCTGCATTATTTAGCTATTATCTTGCACTGAATATTGCTTTAGCCGTGATTGCTTTCTTTAAACCGTGGCGCATTTTAAATACCATTTCATTGCTTGCGACTTTTGGTGTCGGTGGGCTGAGTATATGGCTGAAAGCACAACCTGAACAATATGGCATGTTGAGCATTTTAGTTTGGCTACATTTTGCTTTATATCTGTTTATTTCAATTCGCTACAGCCAAAATATTGCACAGTATAAAATTGCCTTTAAAAATATTCCGCTAATTGATACAGCCCTTATTTTTGCTACGCCATTTATGGCATTTACTTTATATGCAGGTTTGGTCTATCACAATCAAACGGCATTGAGTGTTGCGAGTGCGGTATTGGCATTGGTTTACTTTGTGGTGGGTTATGTTCTGCATAAAAAATCACAAGCACTCACATTATTGATTCAAAGCTTTTATGGTTTAGGGCTAAATTTTCTTGCACTCATTTTACCTTTTGCGTTCGATGCGCAGTGGACGAGTACAGGGTGGGCGGTACAGGCATTGGCACTGATTTGGATGGGTTGTCGTCATCATCTTAAAAATAGTGTGTTATATGGCTTGGTTTTACTTGGGGCGAGTAGTGCTTTTTGGCTCAAAAGCATTTTGTACGATGGAAACCTGAGTGTACTCGCTGTATGTTTCCTGACTTTGGCTTATTTGGTAAGTGCTTATATTTTTAGTACGCCTGAGCTGAATGAAAAATTGATCAATGATGATGTTAGCGATAGCATTGCAACGCCATCGATACAGCGAAATAGTAGTACATTTTTAAGTAACATAATGCACTCAGCAACATTTGGGTGCTTGTTGATCTTACAAGCTGTCGTTGCACTGTATTGTTTTATGGTTAATCAAAATGATGTGTTGATTAAAAATGCTGAATTGATGGCAATTTTGACACTTGCATCAACCGTCATCGCTGTACGTGTTTTTCAAGTTCAGTCATTGTCTAAACATATGCAATTATTTACAGGTTGTGCGTTGTTCTACTTTGCCATGATCCCACTGATTTTATGGCAAACCGATGTGATTTCAGTTTGGTGGACATTGCAAGCATTAACTATGTTGATTGTGGCATGTTTATACGCTGTTCCTGCTATACGAAATGCATCGACAGTTTTGCTGTGGGCGAGTGCGGTTTGTGCATTCAATACGATTATTGATACGCAAAATTTACGTTATATCGCCGTGATTTTATTAATTTTAGTCAGTACCTTAATGGCATATTGGCTATGGTATAAAGCCCAACCTGTAGTAACTCGGACTGATGGAATTGCTGCATGTTTAAATCTTGCGTTGTCATTCATTTATGTGCCGTATGTGGTGTATAAAATCTGTGATTTGATGCAACGAGATTTATACAGCATCGCTTTGCCAATGTTGTTGTGGTGGGGCACTCTCACGCTGATTTATCGTTTCAAACATCAAGTGTTTGATCGGGTTTGGTTATCGCTCAGTATTATTTTATTGTTTATTGGTGCTAGCGAAATTGTATTACTCAATATTTTTATTGCAAAAGATTTTCAACTTTGGGCGATTGAGTCGGTTTATCAGATTCCAATGTTAATGACCATTGCCCTCTGGTTTGTGGTCTTTATTTTCTGTCTCAAAGTTTTCGCCAAGCAGATGAAGTTGTTTTTGGCGCAATTTTTTATGCTTATTGCTGTTGTGTTAATGGCTGTCTTTGGTGGATTGTTGGCATGGAATCAACTTGCATTTATTCCAATGCTATTGTTATTGCCTGTTGTAGTGCTCTTGGCATCGTTAAAAGTGAAGCCTTTACAGTTTTTACAGCCTTATTGGCAGGGCAATATTAGTATAGCCATTGTTGGTGGTGTAAGTTTATGGCTGATCAGTCTATTACAAAATGGACAATGGAATTTACCATATATTACTTTACTCAATCCGATGGATGCCTTGAGTATCGGCATCTTTGTGATCTGTATTTTTACGATGAAACCATTGATACAAACGCAAGGGCGTGAATTACAAATTGCCAATATGGCAATCATGATTGTGACAGGTTTAATGCTGATCAGCAGTGTGATGTTGCGTAGTTTACATCACTATATGGATTTACCTTATTGGTCAGTTGAGGCTTGGCAGAATGGCACGGTTCAAGCAAGTTTGACCATCCTTTGGGTTGTACTCGCACTAATTTTAACGACCTTTGCGAGTAAAAAAGCCCTACGTCATGTATGGATGCTCGGTATTGCGGTATTGGCTTTGGTGATTGCAAAATTGATCTTCTTAGATTTATCGCACACGCATACCATTACACGTATTGTGTCCTTTATTGGTAGTGGTTTGGTGATGTTGGTGATCGGTTACTTTGCACCGCTACCGCCTGCACAAAAAAATGCTGATCAGTTGGTTGATGATCGTCAAAATAGTGAAGATCAATCTAACGATTAGAATTGTTGTAGAAAAAGACAATCCATAAAATCAAAAGGATGGCGATTACGCCATCCTTTTTTTGATACTTAGATAAACTTTAAAATTTATAACTTCGGTTCACGCTTAATTTCTTGCGTATTGGCATAGCGGTCTAAATCATCATCAGTCAGTGGCTGTTGAGGCGTTGGACGATCCACAAAACCAATTTTAGGTACAGGAATTTCAATCTGATTCTCTACAAAACGATTACGAATCAACTCGTGAATTTCATCTTTTACTTGTAAATAATTACTTTGCATACACCAAAGTGCAAACGTGATTTCAATCGACGATTCAGCAAAAGAAGAAACCGTGACACGAGGTTTAGGGTCTGCCAAAACCAGTGGGTAGGCATTGGCAATATTAATCAGTACTGAACGCACTTTATTAATATCCTCATTGAAATTGATGGGTACAGTGAGCGTAATCCGCCGAATCGGAAACTTAGATAAATTATGGACAGGGGCTCGAATCAGTTGTTCATTTGGCAGTCGTACATAGACATTATCGATGGTCAGGAGTTTGACTGAGAGCAGATCAATTGAAATGACTTCACCTTCAATGGTATGACCACGAATGAGGGTGAGTTGAATCGTATCGCCAATCTCAAAAGAGCCTTCACCAATGAGGAATAAACCACTAATTAAATTCGATGCAGAGGTTTGTGAGGCAAAACCCAAAGCCACGGTTAAAATTCCTGCTGCACCTAAAAATACACTCAGTTTAAAGCCAGCTTCTTTTAAACTTGTGATCACAAAGAGCATGAAAATAAAGTAAAAAATACCACGCCGCCAGACTAGACGTTGGTGGGCATTAAATCGGGCGCCAATTGTACGAATAAAGGCATTCGAAATCAGGCGAGCAAGGAAAAAGCCAATGATACATAAAGCGAATGCGACTAAAAGTTCGCTTAAGCGTTCTGTATTAATGCTGGTAAAAACACCTTTGAAGCTATCAAAAATATCTTTAGGAATCGTTGTATTGGGCATATTGACTCCTAGAAAAATGAATCAAACATATTAAATAATGCACCACCGGGCGCACGAGGTGGATGTACATATGTGACTTCACCTGCGAGTGGTGGTGTACGATTTTCAATTTTAATTCGAGATGGACGATCATTTCCCTCGTATAACACTTTAATTTGTGATGTCCATAAGCGCCCTGTACTTTCACTATAGAACAATGGGAGCGCAGGCACAGGCACATTCATACGGTCAAAGCGCAGTTGATGACTACTAATGTTATGAAAATCAATGGGTGTTACGGCACGAAATGCACGAGGGCGAAGCAATTTTAATTCAGTACGACCATCGACAGAAGTGGCATAACACATATCACCTGAACGATGATCTGGACCGAACCACGTATCTTTTGGCTGAATCACAGGAATATCAAACAACGGTTCTTTTTGTGCTTGAACATAGCCCGAAATCCACAGTGGGGTACTAATATATAAAGTTCCTCGTTGCCCTGCGGGAATATAAATCGGATCGACAGGGCGAATTACCACGGAGCGGTCTGCAAGTCGGGGTAAAAGTTGAAAGGTATTATGTGTTTCACGAAACATGTAGCGTTCAACATGTACAGGCTGTGGAAAAGCAAAATTAACATCTTGAATGCTGCTCCATTGCTGTTCATAGTCATATTGAAATTGAGGACGATAATATTCGAGTCGCCATTCCTGTAAACCCCGAGTCAGACGAAGTATCATTGAGCCAAATTGCCATGCTTTAGATTGATGGAGCTCAAAATGCTGATCACCCCACCATTTTAAATTGGGAAATTGAGGTTCAAGGCGTTCATTAGTTGTTAACAAAAGTGCCATCCCTATATTGAATTCTTTTAAAAACAGGCTTCACGCTGTCATGCGCATAGCGTAAACTCAAAGCAATTTTAATCATTAATATGACTTGTAATGCAAGCACTGAAACAATTACAAATACCTTATAGTTTTGCGAAACGACACGGAGTGTTGCTACGTTACGAAGGCGATCAAGTCTTTATTGTTCGTCGTCAGGATACTGCACAAATTGCGATTCAGGAAGCACGCCGTTATGTTGGACGTATCGCACAGCATCAATTATGTGCAGATACCGATTTTAATAATATGCTCAGTTCAAGTTATGCAGGTGAAACAGGCGAGTCACAACAAGTTGCCGCAGGTTTAGAAGATCATCCTGACTTACTCAGCCTTGCCGATCAAGTGCCTGAAACTGAAGATTTGATGGATCAAGAAGATGATGCACCCATTGTTCGTTTAATTAACGCTTTGTTGTCCGAAGCGATTCGTGTCAGTGCATCCGATATCCATATTGAAGCCTTTGAAAAGAAACTGTCTGTACGTTTACGTGTCGATGGTCAGCTCCGTGAAATTGTGCAACCACGCCGTGAGCTTGCACCGCTTTTGGTGTCACGTATTAAAGTCATGGCAAAACTCGATATTGCTGAAAAACGTGTGCCGCAAGATGGTCGTATTTCTTTACGTCTTGCAGGGCGTGAAGTCGATGTCCGTGTATCCACCTTGCCATCTTCGCATGGTGAGCGTGTGGTGATGCGTTTGCTTGATAAGCAAGCAGGGCGTTTGAACATGACGCATTTGGGTTTAATGAAGCCTGATTATGATCGTTTAACGCAATTGGTTCATCGTCCGCATGGCATTATTCTTGTTACAGGTCCGACTGGTTCGGGTAAAACCACCACGCTTTATGCAGCTTTATCTGACTTAAATGATGGTTCTAAAAATATCTTAACTGCCGAAGATCCAATTGAGTATCAACTTGAGGGCATTGGTCAAACGCAGGTCAATACCAAAGTGGATATGACTTTTGCAAGGGCGTTAAAAGCCATGCTGCGTCAAGATCCTGATGTGGTAATGGTCGGTGAGATTCGTGATTTAGAAACGGCTGAAATTGCTGTTCAGGCATCGTTAACAGGTCACTTGGTATTATCGACACTGCATACCAATACCGCCATTGGTGCTGTAACACGTTTAAAAGATATGGGTATTGAGCCTTTTCTTTTGGCAAGTTCTTTGATTGGCGTGATTGCACAGCGTTTAGTACGTACGTTGTGTTCACATTGTCATATGTTTCGTGAAGCAGATGATTTTGAAAAAGCAATTTTTAGAAATGTCAGCACAGAACAGGCTTTGAAATTACCTGTACCACAAGGTTGTGATCATTGTTCGCATACAGGTTTTACAGGTCGTACAGCGATTTATGAAATTGTTCCTGTCGATGAAGCGATGCGCCGTTTAATTCATGGGCATGCGGCTGAGTACGAGCTTGAAGAATATGCGCGTCAGCAATCAGGTTCTATTCGTGATGATGGTTTACGTAAAGTATTGGCAGGTAAAACGACAATGGAAGAAGTATTACGCGTAACCAATGAAGCGACTGAATGATGTGTTTGTTTACTACACCTAATTCAAATCGTGGAACAATGATTAAATACTAGCTATCCATCTGAAAAAGCCAATTTGTTTTAAATTGGCTTTTTACAATTTATCAATTTGAATTTCTGATTAAAACATCAAACAATCACATTTAACGTCACATCAATATTGCTACGCGTCGCATTTGAGTAAGGGCAAACAATATGTGCAGCATCAACCAATTTTTGTGCTTCAGCTTGTTCTAAACCTTCCAAATGAATATTTAAAGTTGCTTGAATTCCAAAACCTGTTGGAATAGGACCAATACCGACTTCACCCTCAATGTAAACATCAGGTGTAATTTTTAAGTGATCACGATTTGCGACAAATTTCATGGCACCCAAGAAACACGCAGAATAACCTGCTGCAAATAACTGTTCAGGATTGGTTCCACCACCTGTACCGCCCATTTCCTTAGGTACTTTCAGTTGAACATCTAAAATTCCATCCGATGAAGTCGCACGACCATCACGACCACCCGTTGCTTTCGCATGTGCTGTATATACGACTTTTTCTAAAGACATTTTTCTATCCTGAAATTATTGTAGAGTTTTCTATCTTGTCTGAAATTTCAGCAATAATAAGCATTGTTTTTGTAATTTATTGGAAGTATGGAAAATGTATTTAAAATTGGACTCAATAGAGAAATTAAAAAGTCATTAATTTTCGATGTTGCATCAAAGGCATAGAAGCCCGTACAGTATTTTGTTCTTCTAAATCAAAAGGTACAGTGAGAAGTTGTGCACCTTCAGCATCGGTAATTTGTAAAATTTGCCCACGACTATTGCTTGCGCCTGCATGTCCCCAAGTCTGACGCTTTTCACCATGCCAACCTTGTTGTGCTGCACCTAAAACCTGACATTGACTGTCCATTGCACGCGCTTGAAGTAATAACTGCCAGTGCATTTCACCTGTGGTATGTGTAAATGCAGCAGGTGCAGTCAGAATGTTTGCACCTTGCGAACGAAGTGTTAAAGCAAGTTCAGGAAAACGTAAGTCATAACAGATCATCAAGCCAATATTGCCAAATGGTGTTTTGGCAACGACAACATCGGTTCCAGGTTCAAAGAATTTAGATTCTTGATAACCGCCAACAGCATCACTGACTTGCACATCAAACAAATGAATTTTGTCATAACGTGCTTCAGTACGTTCAGGGCTAATACATAGGCTGACGGTTCGTACACGACCATCTTCAATGATTGAGCCATTAGGGCGGAAAGGGCAGGGTAATGTTCCAGCCACAATCCAAATTTGATGCTGATGAGCTAAGTTTTCAAGACGCTGTTGAAATTCTTGAAAACGCTCAGCCGTTTCACGCTGTTTACCTGCGGCAAAGCAAACAAAATTTTCTGGAAAAACAATTAAAGACGAACCCTGATCTTTACTCTGTTGAATCAATGAATTAATAACACTGAAATTCGCTTCAATGTTATTTTGAGAATTCATTTGAACAACAGAAAGTAAAGTCATGGTTTATCCTTGATAGATGCTTGAAGAAGGATTAAGCATTTTGCTTATCAGCAGATAGCGAATCTATCGTATCTTGCTGTTTTTCAAGTTGCTTAACCAAAGGCTCAAACATATTTTGATTATTCTCGTTGAGTTTCATCAACGTTTTATGTGCATCCAATACAGTGCAGAGCATCGTGCTGTGATTGACATTATCATCAATCAGCGCTTTGGTGCATATCTTTGGATCGCCACAATAATTCAAAATAACAAAAACCTGCCCTAGCCCCATGCTATTGGCTAAAGTAGAAATATCTGGATTTGTAGATAGCATGACCGCTTGAACGTGGTGAATCTGTCTTAGCTTTAAGCCAAGTTTCGCCAAAATACCTAAAACAGTACTGTCAATAAATATGGTTTCGGTTAAATCAACAAGTGCGCCTGTCACGTTTTCTTGCTGTTCAATTCTGGCCAAAAGTTTATCTAAGCTTATACAAGACTGAGCTCGCACTTCACCAATGATTTTGAAGATATGCGTTCCATTTAAGCTTGCATATTCAACATGACCTGTTGACATATAAATGCCATTTGCAGAGAAGGATTGGAAAATTATCACATAGTGCAACTTTATACTCAAGCATTTGCACAAGTATAAATAGTCTATATTGATCTATGCTATTGATTGTAAATCTAATTCATTCTTCTTAGGCTGAGTATGGCAATATCATCAGCAACGTGATCTGGTGCGCGGAATGATTGATTTTGCAAATGATAGACAAGTTGAGCGAACTGTTCATTCAGACCACCACTATATGGTTCAAGAGCGCCATCTGAGCAAATAATGAAGCGAGCATGCTTGGTTAGTGTTGTCGTAAATTCTTCAACTTCGAGGTCTTCTGTTAGACCTAATGGAAAGCTACTCGTATTTAAAACACGGGGTGCTTGATTTGGCTCAAAAATAATAGGTGGAGGATAATGACCTGCACTAGACCATTTCAAGGCGTGTGTTTCTAAATTCAGCGTACCTGCAATCATGGTGATATGCTTTTCAATATTCTCTTGAACGAGCATGCCGTTAAGTTTTTTGATTAGCTCTCGTGGTGTTTTTGAGCGACCATGAAAAGCCGCCATCCAAGAAGTGAGGAGTGAGCTTGTTACACCATGTCCAGAGACATCAGCAAGATAAAAGATGATTTCTTTATCGCTGATTTTCCAATAATCATACCAGTCACCCGATAAATAAGCAGAGGGTTGAAAGAGCGTTTCAACCTTATAATTTTGCAATTCGATTGGATTGGGGAGTAGTTTTTTTTGTAGTTCTGCGGCAGAAGGTAAATCACGACTGTCTTGGTTACGCTTATATTGAGCATCAATTTTTTGTAAAGATAGTTCAGGGTCATTGGGTAATCGATTCCAAATCCATCCTGCCAATGCGCCTAATTCCCACGCTTGTGATAGTTCAGAACCCTCATTTTCATGTGCAATGACCACAATGGGTAACGACCATTGATACAGTAAATAGTCATGGACATCTGCAATGGCAATTAGCGTAGAATCACACTGCCCAACATCTTCAATGCGGATCATTTGCAGACTCGGGAGTGCATTTAGAACAGCATCTAAATGAGGAATAAGTCGAGTGGGCTGAATGAAATACATAGAATAAAATTGGAATCCTAGAACGCTATAAAAGAAATATATTAGACCATGTTCAATCAATCGCCAAGTATTGCTGTAAAACATCGAGTCTTAACATCTTACAGCAATATTTTGTATTTATATTAACAATTGAAAATAGTTGGCAAATGCTCAATTATTTTTTTGTATCGGTATCTATAGTACTTTGATCTTGATCATCGATAAAAGAGATTGCTTCTTCGCCATGCCCCTTTTTCTCAGCGATATTAAAGGCAACACGTTGTAGGTAAATATCACGAATTGCAGCGTATCTATCACCTTGTAAAACCTGATCGACATCAAGTAAGTTTGAGCGAGCATCAATAGCACTCATGACAGTGTGTCCCCAAGCGAGTTCAGTTTTGTCATGATCCCCTAAGATATAGGTCATTGGTTTGGCATAACCTTCAATTGGATAATCTAAAGCAGCACGAAAAGAGCTTGGACCCATAATCGGTAACATTAAATAGGCACCACTTGGCACGCCATAGTAGCCTAAGGTTATTCCTAAGCTTTCCTCTTCTGTTGGTAAGCCAAGACGGCTTGCAGGATCGGCCAAACCTAAAGACGTTACGGTGTTAATGGTGAAACGACCAAGTGATTTTGCTGCACGGCTAAAACGGCCTTGAGCGATTTGATTGACCGCATTCCAAGGCTCAGACATATTTTTACGAAATAAACGATATGAGCCACGAACCTCACCAGGTACTTTTTCTGAATATTGAACTGCTAAAGGACGAGCAATATTACGATCAAGCATATCATTGAACGCAAAAATTTCACGATTTAACGGCTGTAGAGGATCTTTAATACTGTCGTCTTGAGAAGCCGTTGCATTTACTTTTAAATCATTGGCTTTAATATTTTTTAAATCTTTAAGTGCATCAAAACGAGGATGTTTGGTTTCTTCTGTCGTATTTGTTAAGTCTGCGGATGTAGGCTCTATAGTATCGTTTTCAGCTGAATTGATTGTCGCATCAGAAGTAATAGACTTTTCTTGTGCGAAAGCAGGTGCAGCGAAAGCAAGAGAAAGCATACTTGCCCATAAAAAATTAAAACGATGCATAGGAATCCTTTTGGGTGCAATTTTTTTTGCCATGATGATTAGATTGAAAAATAGTTAAATCTATTTTAACAGGTGTAAATGATAATGTATTAAAACAAATGTGGTTAAAAAGTGTGAATAAATATGATAAATGGGTGGAAAAGCACCACTCAAACACAAATTAAAAAAATAATTCAAAAAAGGGGTTGCGCGGTAAAA
>CAXYZD010000045.1:0-17021 GCA_964293455.1 uncultured Acinetobacter sp.
GGATGCAATGAAGCGTACTCAACGCTATTTAGCGGAAGCACATGAGCAATTGACGATTTATCATGCAGGTGAGTTGGTCGCAGAATCACTTCGTTTAGCACAAAATGCTTTGGGTGAAATTACAGGTGATTTTAGTGCGGATGATTTACTAGGTGTAATTTTTGGATCTTTTTGTATTGGAAAGTAGTCTCAATTTATAGCATTGTTCAATAGGTTCTAATAGATTCCAGAGAGAATATAAATAGCATTAAGTAATAACTACTTAGTGCTATTTTTATGCCTTACAGTTATTCAATAGTGTTCAAGGAGTTCATAGGGTGCTATGCTTTTTTTAGTCACTTATTAGTTACGTGGCTAAAAAATACTAATTTAAAGCATGAGTGCCTATTTGATGCCAAAGACAAACGGATTGATCTTTTCAACTGATAGAGAGATTCAAAACCTTAAACCACAAAAAAAGAGGTATTCAGTTAAAGATAAGCTGAATAACGGCTTGTTTATTGAGGTTAAGGATTCGGGCGTTAAGTCTTGGCATTACCGCTATACATTTAATGGCAAGCAAGAAAGACTTGTTATAGGTCGTTACCCTGATCTATCGCTTAAAGATGCTAGGCAAATGCGTGATGAATCAGCTTCAATGGTGGTTAAAGGAATTTCACCAAAGCAAGAAAAAGAAAATAAGAAAACAGGTAAATCACAAGCTCTATTGCTCAAGACCTATGGCGAACGCTATTTGGCTGATGTTATTGCTCAAGATCGTAAGAATACATACAACATGGCTTTATATCTGAATAACGATATATACCCTTTCATTGGTGGCATACCTATAAATATGATTACTACTGATGATATTCGCCGTGTGATATGGCGTAAGAAGGAGCAAGGATATGATGCTTCTGCAAATCAAGTCAGAGGCTTGTTAAAACGTATGTTTGACTATGCTGTGACACTTGGTATGGTCACTTTTAATCCTGTTTTAGCGATTCCGACACGGCACGTATTTAAAAGTAAGTCGAGAGATAGATATTTAACTACAGATGAAATACGGAAGTTCTATACCGCCCTACTCAACTCACGTATATATCGCCCTCGAAAGTTAGGCATTTTATTGTCATTGCTAACATTGCTTAGAAAATCAGAACTATTAAGAGCTAAGTGGGAGCATATCAATTTTGAGAGCCGTATATGGTTGATACCTGAAACCAAAGCTGACAGTAAGACTGGCAGTAGTCGGGAAATGGTTATTTATATGTCAGATCAAATTATTGAAATACTCAAAGAATTAAAAACGATTGCAGGCACTGAGCCTTATGTATTTGTTGGTAGACAGTCAGGTACTCATATAAGCCATAACGCATTTAATGAGTCTCAAAAAAATGCACTTAAATTGACTGATTTAGCTGACTTTACCATTCACGATTTAAGACGCACGGCGAGTACGCATCTGAATGAGCAAGGTTTTAATCGTGATGCAATTGAGAAATGTCTAAATCATTCTGCCTTGGGTGTACGAGCTGTCTATAACAAAGCTGAATATGCAGAAGAAAGGGAAAAGATGCTTCAAAAATGGAGTAATTATATTTTTAGTGTGATTTATGAGCAAAACGTAATCTTTTTTAATGAGGCTAAAGGCGCTTAATTGTAATTTTTTGTTATGAAGCTAAGTGGCTGTTTATTATTGCGAGTTATTGCGAGTTATTGCGAGGTTTTGCTAGGTTTGTCCAATAGTGTCCGATAGTGTCTTAATGGTTAAACAAATTGATGATTCTGCCCGACAGTATTTAACGCACTCATTAGGTTCAGAGGTATGCATTTGACTAAAACTCTTGTACAGTTACAGCACGTTCATTTAGTTGTAACAAATTCAAATACAATCAATGGATACAAAAAAAGGTCAGCACGGCAATGCTAACCTTTTCTCGTGATAACAAAGGACGGCAATCCTGAATTATCAAATGCTTTTAAACCATGTCTACCACGACACAAAACTAAAGGAACTTTAGAGATGTAATTAGTTTAAAAACTAAGTTTATCGGTTACCCGATGGAGTTAAGCTAGCTTACCTCTTAGGTAGAACTATAACCACAGTTATGAAATGATACAACCAAAGGTTTAATAAATTAAACACAGATTATTATCCATTGAACGTATTGAACGGTGATTTATAACTATATCCGACTGATAAAACTTATACTTTTATAATAATTACATTCTGTTTCTAGTTTGTGTCTAGGCATTTCCATCATTGGAGAATGTTTAGATGACTCTATCTAAATCGCAACAAACTGAAAACAACCGCCTTATCCGCCGTACAGAAGTACAGAACAAAACAGGGCTTGGTGCTTCATCTATTTACGCCATGATGAAGCAAGGTAAATTTCCGCAATGCATGAATCTATCCGAGCGCCGTGTCGCATGGGTTGAGTCCGATGTTGATCAATGGATTGCTGAACGTGTAGCAAATCATAGAGCCACCAATGCAATTTTGGAGGCTTGATCTATGACTAAAACCCAAATCAAAGCCATTGCCCTAAATTCTAGTCGCCAATTAAACGCCGTGGCAAAGGATGTTTATAGCCGTGATTTAGTGACCACTATCAACCATGACCAATTAAAAGAAGTATCTAAGCAATTAGATGACCTATACGGCGTACTCGATAGAAACTATCAAAGCAGTATTAAAGCAGGCATAGACGAGCCGATGGAGTACGTGGAGCTTGTTAAAAAGCGCATAGATGCCCTTGCCGAATATATCCGTCCTAATCGCCTTAAAACGACTCATATCTCACCTAAGCATATTTTGCAGATGCTCGATGCTGAACTACAGGCAATCCATCACCTTTCCACATTGGTTGATGCCATTCAGATCGGGAGTGCATAAATATGAGTACCAACCATCAAACCCAAGTTTTAAGCCATCTTAAAACAGGAAAGACCCTTTCACAGGCAGAGGCGATCTATCACTTTGATTGCTACCGCTTAAGTGCCGTTGTAGAGCGTTTACGCAAGCAAGGTCACGACATCATCACCCACGGCGAACCTAACCTGAATAGTAAAGGCACACATGCTCGTTATGAGTTAAGCGAGGTAAAAGCATGAATCCATCTATTTTTAATTTCAATGGTCACGGCGTTCGTGTTGCCATTGATGCAAATGGACTGCCTTTATTTTGTCTGCCTGATGTTGGTCAAGCCTTAGAGATTAAGAACGCAACAGCAAGCCGTTTTAAGTTAAATCCAAAGGGGGTACATGAAATGTATACCCTTACAAATGGCGGTAATCAAAAGTTAACTTTTATCAGTGAAGAAAATCTTTACCGCATTGTTTTCCGATCTACCAAAAAGGAAGCATTAAATTTTCAAAATTGGGTATTTGCAGAAGTATTACCAACGATTCGCAAGACAGGCTCATATTCAGCAAGACAGACCGCCTATGAAGAATTAAACCGCTTATGTATGCAGGCAAAGACCCAAAAAGCTAAGGGGTCATTTCATGGCACAGGGTTGGTAAATCATCGTTATTCAATGCGAGATTTAAACCTAAGAATCACAACATGCAAAAACAATTTACAGCTAACTTTTGAGGGTATACACCATGATTGAGCATGTAGACCCTGAGTTCTTTAAAGCCTTTGACCACTACAAAGCAATGCTTGAACAGTACGGTAATGACCACCCAATCACAGAGCAAGCATTCATGCTGACACTGCATTACATGCCTGAACATATCAAAGCAGAGATGCACGAAAAGGCGAAGGAATTAAACCTATTGCCATCTGTAAGCGGTTATACGGATGACGGTCAGCCTATGTACCGGTTAGAAGATATTGCCAAGCATTTAGATATGAGTATTGAAGATGCAGAACAGCACCTATTGCAGATGATGGATAACCGCAATGAAGTTGGCTTATCGAATGACGGCATTCTAATTAATTCAAATATTCATATTAACCGTGTGCAGTGAGGGCTAGACCATGAACCAATTAACAGTACCAGTATTAACCATGTCTAGTCGTGATATTGCAGAGCTAACAGGTAAAGAACATAAGCATGTTTTACGTGATTGCTTAACCATATTTGAGGAGCTTGATTTAGATCCTATGGGGTATGCCCAAGACTGGACACACCCCCAAAATGGTCAAACCTATACAGAATATCTATTACCTAAAGACTTGGTAGAAACACTTATCACTGGGTACAGCATTAAATTACGTTATCAGGTCATTCAACGACTGCATGAGCTTGAAAATTTACTAAAGCCCGAAGTGATGTTACCTCATGACCTACCTACCGCTTTACGTGCCTTAGCTGATACCCATGAACAGCTCCAAAAGGCTCAATTCGAGCGTGAAATTGCAATCAAGACCAAAGCACACATAAGCGATAAAAAGACTGCAACAGCAATGGCAACAGCAAGTAACGCCGTGCAAGAAAATACACGTTTAAAAGACCAATTAGGGCAAAGTAAAAAGAATGCTACGACCTTATCCGTTGAACGTGCGACAGGTAAAACATACACATGGCAACCATTAAACAAATGGTGCAAAGCTCACGGCGTAAAGCCTCAAAAGGTACATGATGACCGTTATGGAAAAGTAAATACCTACCCATCACAGGCATGGATTGACGTTTATAGCGTGGATTTATCCGTATTGTTTGGAGGGCTATAACATGAATCAATATGTATTAGCATCCTACCGAACCAATACTGAAAGCGACATTGAAGCCGATCTAATCGTGAATAAAGAGCCATGCAGTTTTATTGAATTGATTGCCATAGATGACGGTATTCAAGGCATTACAGACACTATGAATCAATTGATGCTGAACAATGAAGCTAAAGACGTTCTAGTCTTACACGGCGGTAGTTTAAGCCGTTTGATTGAGGCGTTTATGGGAGGTATTGACGTATGAATCAACTCACTAATTTACCTATGGCTACAATGAATCATTTTGAAATTGCCGATCTTGTTGATAAACGCCCTGACAACGTAAAGCGAACCATTGAAGCACTGGCAGAAAAAGGAATTATTCGACTCCCTCAATTTGAGGTTTTCGATAAAATCAATAACTTAGGCTTAACTATTAAAGTTAATGCTTATGTTTTCACAGGGGAACAGGGTAAACGTGACAGCATCATTACTGTTGCTCAATTATGCCCTGAATTTACAGCTCGATTGGTTGATCGTTGGCAGGCACTAGAGCGTCAACCTAACCATAATGTTGATTTAAATAACCCTCATGCACTACGTAGAGCCTTACTCGAATATACAGAACAGGTCATTGAGCTTGAACATAAGAATATTGGATTAGAGCGCTCTATTCAGACCATTACCCAAACGCCTACAGGGGTGAAATTTCAACAGGCTTGTAAGATTCTAAACATTAAGCGTCAAGTTTTAGCTAAGCATTTCGGAATGGAGGGTATGGAGCAATGAAAATGAATCTATTGTTTAAATTATTCTTGCATCGGCATTGTGATAATCGTTATAGTGCGCTTGTTCACCCACATGGTGAATTAGCTTTGGTCGGCTATAATTTTTCAAACGGCGCACAGTCCGCAAGGGCTTTTTTTGTGCGTTCAATCTCTATGCGTTCGCATATCTTTATGGCGAAGCTGGAGAGGGACACTTTCGAGTGTGCAGGTAACCGTTTGAGCCTGTCGACCAACCCTTTTCGGCTTTGCCACCTAAATTACTTGGTCGTAATTGGCAAAGCTCCTTTAAATTCAAACGGAGCACATTAATCATGCCTAAAATCAATTCTAAACACACACCTGAAACTTATGACGCTATCAGTATGTACGATTTAGCCTCTTTGGCTGAATCCGATATGCGGTGGATGGAAGTTGCAATAACAGATATTAAAAAACGAATCAAAGAGCTTAAAAAGGATTTAGGTATTAATGCGACTGACTTTCATGCATTAGATGATATTTTAGATATGTATGAATATCTTGCCGAGAATCGTTTAAACCACTACGGGGAAGAAGCAGAAGCCTACAAAGCTGAATGGGAAGCAAATAAAAAGGCGGTGACACTATGAATATCACCACCTCAACCATCAAACCCGATTCAATCTTAGCAAATTGTACGGTACTTGGTACAGCCGATATTGGGCATTTAAGACACCCTGTTATTGATCGTTTTGGAACTCCATTACAGCCGATCTATGTAGATCAAGCCAATGTAGAGATAAACGGTATTCAATACGACAACCCTTTAATTCTACCTATCGTTAATGCACAGCTTGAGCTTGTTCAATGTGCTGTATTGCAGAATGAACAACGTATTCAAGTTCTACCTGGTGGATTGGCTCAAGGCTTTGCAAGGTATGGTGATTTTGACCATGCCAAGCCTGTCATTATCACCTATAACCTAGAGGCATTTTTCAAGATTGCTCAAACAGGTTACGCCGTGGTTTTGATGGTACTACCCTTTTTGTGTAGTAAGCATTTACAAAAAATTGAGGACTTTAAAGCCTTTGATTTTGAGCAGATAGAATATGTGATTAAACAATTGTCAGGTGCAGGCTATACACAGCTTTATATGCCTGTCCGACCTGAGCATATACAGCTTGAAGCATTCCAAAACTTAGAGCAGAACACGGCGATAAAGTTAATAAATCAGCATATTGAATATGAGGGTGCATCATTTTTAATTGACCTTCATCAAGATGAAAATGCTAAAGAGGTTCATGTATTTATCAGTGAATCAATAGCGCAATTAAATGAGCCTGATGTATGGGGTGAATTAGTACCATTGGCACAGCCTGAAACAGATGCACACAACCCCTATCCTATTGATGCTTTACCACCACTGGCAAGAGATGCCGTAATGGCTATTTCTGAGCATGTACAGTCGCCTATTGCTATGACAGCTCAATGCGTTATCGGTGCTATGTCACATATCGCACAAGCACACGTAAATGCACCTCATCCCTTTAATGCTCACGGTGAACCATGCAGTCTATATCTACTCACTGAGGGGCAAAGCGGTAGCCGTAAGAGTACAAGTCGTAATATGGCAGACAAAGCCATTATTCAGCATGAACGTAAACAATATGAGCTATACCGCCGTGACCTTGAACAATGGAAAAGTGGACAGGCAGGGTTAAATAAAAAAGACCGTGAAGCCTTTGGCGTGGAGAATCCACCACCGAATGACCCAAGCACCCTATACAGCGATATAACACTTGAATCCATTGCAGGGTTATACGTGGACGGTATTTTAAATAATGCATCCATTGCGAGTGATGAGGCGGCTCAATTCTTTGGTGGTCATACCATGAAAGGTGATACACGTAATCAGGCATTAGGCGGTTATGCCAAATTATTTGATGATGGCTCAGTGGAACGTACCCGATCTAAATCTAATTTAAATGGTAGTGGTCGTGCTTATGATGTTCGTTTGACCTTTAACCTACAGGGACAGCATGAGGTTCTATCTGATGCACTCAAAGACCCAGTGTTAAGAGGACAAGGCTTTTTACCCCGATTTATTTTAACTGTCCCTGAGAACTTGGCAGGCACACGCCTACAAGATGCTATCTATCAATCTAAGAATGCCAGTACTGACCATAGACTTATCGCCTACTGGACCCGATGCGAGTACCTACTCGATGACAGTCCATTGCCATTGGCAAACCCTGAATTAAATAATGGTCGCCGTGTCATCCCAATGAATGAGCAGGCAAGAGAAATAGACCTCGCTTTTTATAATATGTTTGAGGAGTTGCAGGGTAAAGGTAAACGCTATGAATACCTACAGGCGTTTGCCAGTCGTGCCAGTCAATTAGCACGCCGTTTAGCCACTGTATTCGCTTATTTCGAGGGTTTAGACAGGATTGATGCAAGTACCCTAAAGGGAGCGTGTGAAGTCGTTAAGCACTCTTTAAATGAATGGGCGACCTATTCAGATATTGAGGTCAGAACTGAGAGTGATGCAGAGAAGTTAATTAAATGGTTTGCTAAACACTGCACTGGTAAGCACATAGATAAACTGAGCTATTCTAGTTTTATGAATAGTTGCCCTAGACCAATGAGAGGCAGTAAGCATAAATTAGAGCCTGTTCTTAATGAGCTAATGGATAGTCACTATATAAGAATAGAAGATTCATCCAAGGTTCGATACATCATTATTAACCCTGTTCTGTTAGAAATGATGGCTTAATGGCTTAATGACCTTGAAAGCCTCTCATAGAAAGGATTTTCATTAAGCAAGGTATTATTTTATACGTTGGCGTAGTGGCTTAATCAAAACAATTCACCCTCTCGTTAAGCCACTATGCCAAAGACTTAAAAGGGTAGTGGCTAAGTTAAAACCTTTACCATATAAGCCTTACAGACCAATTAAGCCATTAAGCCAAGACTTCTTAGAAAAATATAAATTTTGATAGGTGAAAAATGCCAAACGTAAATAAAGCAATTGTCATGGGTGTATTAGGTCGTGACCCTGAAACTAAGACTTTCCCCAATGGTGGAAGTATTACCACATTCAGCGTGGCAACCACTGAGCAATGGAAAGACAAGACTACTGGAGAGCGTAAAGAGGCTACAGAATGGCACAGAATCACCACCAACAACCGATTGGCTGAAATTGCAGGCAAGTACCTCAAGAAAGGCGGAAAGGTTTATATCGAAGGCTCATTGCGTACACGTAAATGGAAAGACCAGAGCGGTAATGAAAAGGAAGTGACAGAGATTAGAGTCGATGTACTGCAATTGCTTTAGTGAATAGCCTCCTTAGTTGGGGGCTTTTTAATATCTGCATGGTCATTTTAACCATTCAGGCTTAACTTGATGAGATTCTAAATATGACCAAGTTTAGGACAGACAAAAACACAATTTTGAGGTTTGCTTTGAAAACAATAAATTAGATATACAGCACCTATCAATAAAACACGCTGAAAGGCTGTGCCAGTAGGTCATTCACTCACAATTGAAAAAGCTATTTTGTACAGCTACGTACAGCAAGAAATACCACTTCACCCATTCAAAAAGCACTGTAAATCTTGTGATACAAGGCATGAGCAATTTACTTTGACAGCACCACCCTAGAAAAAAGAAATAAAATACGCTCAAACCTATATAAATAAAGCATTACAGCCATTTTAAATACATTTTCAAAAGTAGCGTTTCGTCTAAGTACGTCTAAGTAAATCCGTATCACTACGTATCACAAGAATGATGGTTTAGTGAATGCAATTAACCCTTACAGATTTGAAATTCGATAGGGTAAAACACCCCCTCATCCGTGTCGCTACGTGTCGCAAAAACAGCCTTAAATCTTGCATGACAAGGTATTGATCAAAACACCCTTAAAAATGCACTCAAAGCCACACCACGCAAAGGATATAGGTTTTTTATATAACCACCTCTTTGTCATGCTACGTCATGCAAGATACCCCTAATTTTAGCGACACAAGAGCTTTATATTTTGTACGACAGCAAGTAGCCTTTAATCAGTATTAAAGCCTTATCAGTATTAATTTATAGCCGATTCTTAAAAGTACGTTTCGTCATGCTACGTCATGCAAAATTGGCTATCCACCAGTGATACACGCCCTATTATTTACGTTGACGGCACACGGCATAAATAAGGCATTAAATGGTATTCAAAGGCATATACAGAAAGGCTTTATCCTATTTTGTGAAATACCAATCCTGTCAACGTACGTCAACGTAACTAACTAAAAATTTACTTGGACAAGGTACGCCTTAAATATTCTATTAAATTCCATACAAGCCTTATCAATCCAACATTACAGCGTATTTATATGCTTTTTATAAATTCTTATCCGTCCAAGTACGTCCAAGAAGAAATTTAAAAATAGCCTCTTTCAGCTAAGTAATTTTTGTTTTACAGCATACCTATGAAAATTGACATACAAGCTATACACGGCGGTGTATTCAGCCTATTTATGAATATTCAATCCGTAAAACTACGTAAAACAAAATTAATCTAAAAACTTAATAAAACTTAATGTTGGTATGGCTGATTTGTGCATACAGTGTGGCGCATCTGTGCATTCAGTATGGCGTTTTAGTGCATTCGATTTAGTCTTACAGCTCAATGCCTAAAAGTCGCTTAAATAGGCTTGAAAGCTATACGGTGTAGGGTTTATGCCATATTTAACAAATACCTGTTTCGTAAGGGTACGTAAGGGTAAATAGCCATAAGGCATACTAATATTTATCCTTGATAAGCTATTAGCAGAAATCCCATTAAAAGACCTTCTAAGCTATATGCAATAAGGTTTATCGGTATTTTTAAGAAAGCCCATTTCATCAAGGTACATCAAGGTAAATGTTAAGTTTTGACAAGTCGCCTTATCTAAAAACACAATGAATCTAAATTAAGTCACCAGTACAATCAAACACACTGGAGCGCACGAAGCAGAGTGGTAGCGGAATTCCGCTAACGCCAATTGATGTCGTTCGAGGTGGGTTAAATCAAGAACCACTCACATTAGATGTACCTACATGGAATGTACCTACATTTTTCAACACGGCGTACCTGAGCCATCAATTGATGGAGCAGGTAGACATTTCAAATGCGACCCTTTACCGAAAGGATTAGATTTTAAATATGACCCTCTATTGGTATTTCAAATACGAGTAAGTTACAGCTCTAATTTGAGGACGTGGCAACCGTGGTGGAAATCACCATAGTTGAATAGTGATTATGACCATAGAGGTATATCCAATTTTGGATGCACCCCTTTATCGTCAGAAGTGACGAGCAGATCAATGATGAATAGCTCTTAAATTAGACTTACACCCTTATTCTATTTTCCTTGATGAGCTGAATATAAGAATTATTAAAAAGTACCTTGAAGCCTATATATAGTAAGGTTTACGTCTATTTTTACGATTACCTATTTCATCAAGATTCATCAAGATTCATCAAGATTCATCAAGGATTTTCAAGGAAAAATTGATTCTTGTAAGACTACGTAAGACTAAATATGGAAAGTAGTTTATAAGCTCCATCAAAATGAGGAGCTTTAAAGGTCGTTTAAATGGACGAGCTTTAAAGGATGTTGTGCAGATCAATTAAAAAATCCTAGTGCGTGTAAAATCAGTCACCTATTAGTCACTGAAAATAATAAACATAAATAAGTAATTGAAATATATATTTATATTTTGTGATATAACATTCTGTATTGGGAAATGATGTTTTAATAAAAATATTTAACATAAAAAAATAAAAAGCTGACATATGTCAGCTTTTTTTTGATTAAAAGTTGTTTTTCAGTAAATTGTATTTATTCGGAAGCTAAAATTATTTATGGTAAAGATAATTTCTTTAAAAGGAGTAAAAATAATGAATAAATTTTCTCTAGTGATTTCTACAATTTTATTGGCTTCGACTGCGCAGGTTTGGGCGCATGACTTAGAAGATCAACACATCATTACAGCAGCTGAAAAGCATCCTGTGACCACGGTACAAGCGCTGAAATTAGCAGATGAAACGGCTGTAAGTGTAACGGGTACAATTGTGCGTAAGATTAAACATGAACATTATGTACTTAAAGATGCAGCAGGTCAGATCAATGTTGAAATTGATGAGAAATTGGCAACACCCGCACAGCTTAAAGTAGGTACAAAAGTTAAGGTTTTGGGTGAAGTCGATACGCACCGAACTAAACCAACTGATATTGATGCAGTTAAGGTTGAGTTTTTGAAATAAATTTTTATTGAGTTCAGAAATTATATTGTATGACAGATCTGAAAAGTAGCTGCCTAGTTTATTAGTAGAGCAGCTACTTTTTATATTATAAAAAATTGATATTTAAGAATTAAACAGTTTTTTCTGCACTTTCAAATGTTTCAATAATAAGCCAATGCATAATAATCCAACGCCAATACAGAAGCCAAAGACCCCCATCTTTAAACCAAAATGATCAGAAAGCCATCCCGCAAGAATAATGGGGACAATTGTTCCAAAGTAAGCAATAAATAAGTATGTAGAAACAACGGCAGCTCGGTTTTCAGTTTGAGTCATGTGATGGATTAATGCAAAAGCACCGAGTAGTCCTAAACCATGCCCTATTCCGACAAAAATGACGCTTATAAAGAATAATAGGCTCCAATGCATTACCATACATACAGATAAAATAACATAACTGAAAAGCATTGAAATTAGACCAATATTCAGTGCCTTATGCATATTGATCGTTTTAAAAATGAATTGAATCAAAGCTGAAATAAGCAAAATACTGGCGATAGTAATTCCGCTGACCATTGGACCATGCCAAGGGATGATATCTTGAATAAATGAAGGCGCTAAAGATGCAAATAAACTGAATGAGCCAAATGCACAGAAAGCGGTAAAACTTGCAAGATAAAATAATGCTTTGAATTTGGATGCAGGTAATTCTAAATGGGGTGCAATGGAAAATGCTTGTTTCTTAAAAGTAGCAACTTTGACACGAGATAAACCCACAATACTGAGTAATGCGGCAATGATGACTGGGATATAAGGTGTAACCAAAGGTGCTTGAGAAAATTGTGCGATCGTTCCACCAATTAAAGGACCTAAACCGAAGCCAATGACGGTAATAATTGAACAAAGTTGTGCGGCATGCTGTTTGTGCGAATCTGGAATGGTTAGAATTAATCCGAGCATAGCAGAGGTGCTAATCAGACCTGAAGCAATACCAATAATGAAACGCCCCAATCCGAGTAAGTAGGTGTTACTTGCAAAAACCGAAAAAATCAGTCCAATCACAGCAAAAAATAGACCTATTTGTAGGGTGCGAATAAAACCGAAACTGTTACTGCTACGTCCTAAAAAGAGCAATGTCGTCATACAACCGAACATATAGGCGATAAAAATATAGGTAATTTGGCTCGGTAGAAGCTGCCAAAGTTGCTGATAAATTGGATACAGCGGACTTGCAAGCGCTGTACCGATGGTTCCAATGCACAGCGCAAGGCTGACCATATAAAAGGGTCGCCAAGATTGAGAATTCATAAATATCCGTAAAAACAGGAATAAAGAAAAAATGCCAATCTTCAATAAAAGGAAGATTGGCATGGAAAAATGAAGGTTATATTGAGATTAAAACTTAATCAAATAGAGGTCAATCTCTAATTTATTTTTATATGATTATTCATGTACGTTAAATGGGTAAAGGTAGTTTTTTAGTGATTTTAGCTTTCAAAACTGCCAATAGAACTGTGAATACTGATGTGATTTTCCAAGTATTGTTTTACATAATAAAGTTAGTGCATATTTTAATTGAGATGAATACGCCAATAACTTTAATTTTGTTCCACGTGAAACCTAAATTTTATCGTTTTTTGCTTTATTTTTTAATTGGTCATTCACTACAGTTTTTACACAAGTTGAGTTCATGATTATGCTTTAATGCGGCTGAATTATTCTTTTAGATTTAAAGTCTATGTTAAAACAATTGATCACATTGAGTCTAAGTCTGGCTTTTTGTAGTAGCAGTTTTGCAAATGTCGAAAGTGTTAAAGCAAAATTAGTACAACAATATCCACAGGTTAAAATTGAAAATTTACAAGCCACTGAAATGCAAGGTTTATATAGTGGAACGCTAGATCATCAGATTGTTTATGTCAATGAAGATGCACAACATTTATTTATCGGCTCGATGATTCGTTTGAAAGATCAGCGTAATTTAACCAAAGATTTAGCAATGAAAAAAGACATTGTTGACTTTAAAAGCCTCCCCTTTTCAGATGCAATTAAAACTGTTCGGGGGGATGGAAAACGCCAATTGGCGGTATTTTCTGATCCAAATTGCCCATATTGTAAGGTTCTTGAAGGTAATTTAGCGAGTTTAAACAATGTCACGATTTATACGTTTATGTACCCGATTAAGACCCAATCTGTACAGGCTTCAAAACAAGTATGGTGTTCTAGCAATAAAGATTATGCATGGAAAAATTTAATTCAAAAAGGGATTCAACCGACAGCAAGTGCTGACTGCGCAACACCGATCGAACGTAATTTACAATTAGGTAAAAAATTAGGTTTGCAAGGTACACCTGCAATTATATTCTCAAATGGATTTAAGGCATTAGGTGCCTACCCTGCTGCTGAAATTGAAAAAATTTGGCAGCAAGCAGGTTTATAAAACAATATAAAATATGCATGTATTTAATCAAAAAAATCACCGTTTAAACGGTGATTTTTAATGACAGTACCTTTAATTTTTGAACAGCTGAGTATCAAGTTCGTTTTGATACAAAGTTATAAATCACCAATACAATAATTGCACCGATAACAGAAGCAATGAATCCAGCCGATGATCCTGGTGGATAAATTCCTAGCATTTGCCCCCCATAAGTTGCAACCAATGAACCGACAATACCAAGTGCAATGGTGACCAAAAATCCAGCTTTGTCATCCCCTGGATGTATAGCGCGAGCAAGTAGTCCTGCAAAAAAACCAATAATAATTGAACCGATCAGTGATAGCATGAGTCTTCTCCTTATCCTGTAGTTTAAAATACTAATATTTATAACTTCATAGGTTTACATCATTAATATGCATCAATAATCATCTGATAAGTAGTTGTTCTATGCTAAGGCATGTTGCTTTTTTGTTCGTGTTTTTGTCAAAAATAAAAAAAAGCGGCTTACGCCGCTTAAATTTTTAACAAATTCTCTTAAAGACCAATTTCACCAATAAAAGGAATATGGCGATATTTTTGATCATAGTCTAAGCCATAACCGACAATAAATTTATCTTCAACTTCAAAGCCTAAAAATTTAACATCAAGTTCAATTTCACGGCGTGATGGTTTGCTGACTAAAGTACACAGTTCAATTGAATTTGGGCTGCGTGTTTCCAAAATTTCGAGAACTTTACTGAGCGTATTTCCTGAGTCAATAATATCTTCAATGACCAAGACATCTTTACCACGAATTTCGCCATCTAAGTCTTTTAAAATTTTTACATCACGTGAAGATGATGTACCACCACCGTAGCTCGAAACGGTCATAAAATCGAGTTCGTGTCCTTTACTAATTGCACGGCATAAGTCTGCCATGAAGATTACAGAACCTCGTAACAGACCAATCAAAACGAGTTCTTTGTCGCTACTCGCATAATGGGCATCAATTTTTTGTCCAAGTTCTTTGACTTTTTCCTGAATTTCTTCAGTTGAAATCATTACTTTCATTTCAATGGTCATGGGAAATACCTAAAACATCAATCATGCAAAAATAAAAAAGGTGTTGACGTGCAACACCTAAAAGATGAATCAATTTTAAAACATATCAAATCAAGATGCATCTTTTTTGACAATTCATTGTGTAAACGGTTCTTTAATGTGCATCACGTTTGAGTAAAAATGCACATGCAACAAATATCGAACCCATTAAAATCAATTTTTTCTTTGATCGTTTTTGCCTAGGTTTATTTAATTGTTGCTGCATGTTTTCTTGCTCATGATTTTTGTTCATAAGCCTTTTCTCCATAGATATAGGTCGCTTGAATATTACGATCATCACCCATAGTCAGCAGTGCAAATAAAGCATCTTCAATATTTTTAGCACGTTCTTGACGAAGTTGTTGTAGCGCCGTGGCTTTTAAATTTAGCACCACAAAATCAGCTTCTTTACCAATATTGAAGTTGCCCAATTTATCATCCAAATGCAGTGCTTTTGCACTACCTAAAGTGGCATGATAGAGCGATTCAAATGCAGAAAGTTTATCACCCTGAAGTTGTTGAACTTTATAGGCTTCATTTAACGTCTGCAATTGGCAGAATGATGTTCCTGCCCCAATGTCAGTTCCTAAGCCAACTTTAACTTGTTTTTCCCACGTTTTTTTCAATGGGAATAATCCACTGCCAAGGAATAAATTGGAGGTTGGGCAGAAGGCAATCGCTGAATTGGTATCATGCATACAATCCCATTCATGCTCTTCCAAATGCACACAATGTGCAAATACAGAACGTTCCCCTGTTAAACCAAAGTGATGATAAACGTCCAAATAACCTTTTTGCTCAGGGAATAAATCTTTCACCCAAGCAATTTCATTTTTATTTTCACTTAAATGTGTATGTACATAAACATCAGGATATTCAGCTTTTAACTGCCCTGCTTTTTGTAATTGTTCAGGTGTCGAAGTTGGCGCGAAACGTGGAGTAATGGCATAGAGATTACGACCTTTGCCATGCCATTTTTCAATGAGGGCTTTTGAATCATGATATGCACTTTCAGCTGTATCGGTAAGTTCATCAGGTGCATGACGATCCATCATGACTTTACCTGCGATTAAACGCATTTGGTGTTGTTCTGCTGCTTCAAATAAAGCATCAACTGATTGTGGATGAACGGTACAAAACACTAAAGCTGTCGTTGTGCCATTTTTCAATAATTCTTGTACAAAAAATTGAGCAATTTTGTCGGCATAATTTTTATCAGCAAACTGCATTTCTGTTGGAAATGTATAGGTATTCAGCCATTCTAAAAGCTGTTCGCCGTAAGCACCGACCATTTCGGTTTGTGGAAAATGAATATGTGTGTCGATAAAACCTGGAACAATGAGTTGTTCAGGATAATATTGAACTTGGGTATTTTCGGGGATGTGTTGTTGACCTGCTTCCCATTCACCAAACCAACTAATTTTGCCGTTTTGGGTAATGAGTAGACCATCTTCTACATATCGCACTTGGTCGTGGATTTCACGTGCTTGGGCAACTGTATTCTGAATATCAAGGAAACGACCACGGATGGCTGTTGTTGTATGTACAGAAGACATTTTAAACCTGCGTTTTGAATTTTTTCAATTGATTGTAGCTGATTTTTATTGTGGGTTGCCTGTTTTGTCTGAGTTATTCGACAATAAGCCAATTGAATAAGTGTAAGGAGTCAATGATGGGCATATACATTAAGTGATTTTAGTCGATTGGCGATAATAAAACCCAAGTCAAAACTTGGATTCTATTTTTTGGTATTAACCGTTTTAAGTTCATCAATATTTTTCTCTGTACACGACAAAAATAGATAACTCATTGAAATAATGTCACAATAAT
>CAXYZD010000046.1:0-16954 GCA_964293455.1 uncultured Acinetobacter sp.
GAGCCATTTCTATTGGTAGATTTGGTACAAGGTGAAAAAATCTATTGTGAATCAGATGCAATGGTCATGATTGAACAGAACCTTGAATTGGGTGGACAACTACGTGGAGGATTATTTCAATCTTTCATGCGCCGTTTTACCACAGGTGAATCACTGTTTCAGCAAGAAATTAAAGCGTCTAAAGGTAATGGACAATGTTTACTGTCACCTAACCTAGATGGTGATATGCAAATATTAGACATTGGTCCACAGCAGTATATCTTGTCAGATGGTGCATTTGTGGCTGCGACAGAACATGTCAATGTAAAAGCCAAGATTCAAACCAATTTAGGTGGTGGGTTCTTTGGCGATACGGGTGGTTTTGTCATTATGGAAGCCTCAGGTCAAGGGCAACTGTGTATTTCAGGCTGTGGAACACTCATGGAAGTCGATGTCAGTGCTGAAAATGGTGAAACCACCATTGATAATGGTCATGTGGTGGCGTGGGATTCAACCTTAAGTTACAACATTGGTATGCCAAGCTCACAAAATCGGGGAATGATGGGAAATATACTGAATAGTTTTACCAGTGGCGAAGGCATGGTTTTGAAGTTCCGAGGCAATGGTAAAGTTATTATTTGTTCGAGAAATCGTAAAAGTTATGTGACATGGTTGTCATCAGCATTAAATTTAAATCGAAGCAATTAACATAGAGGATATATTCATGGGTATTAGTTTAGTCAAAGGTCAAAAAATTTCTCTAGAGAAAGGTGATGGTTCATCATTAACTCAGATTTATTTGGGCGCAGGTTGGGATGTGGCTAAAAGTGGCGGTGGCTTTTTTGGTATGTTTAAAGGCGGTGATGATTCTATCGACTTAGATGCATCTTTAATTCTTTTTAATGAAAATAATCAACCACTAGATGCAGTTTGGTTCGGACAGTTAAAAAGTAAAGATGGCAGCATTTGGCATTCAGGGGATAACCGTACAGGCGCAGGCGATGGCGATGATGAAGTTATTCATGTCGATTTGACCAAAATTCCGCCTCAAGTGAAATCTATTGTATTTACAATTAGTAGTTTCCGTGGACAAACATTCGAAAAGGTTGAAAATGCTTACTGTCGCCTAGTGGACGCAACGACAAATACAGAAATTGCAAAATATAATTTATCTGCACAAGGCAATTATACTGCACTAATTGTTGCAAAAGTTTATCGTCATAACGGTGCTTGGAAAATGTCTGCGCTTGGTGAAACGAGCAATGGTAAAACAATTCAAGATATGATCCCTTCAATTTTACCTGTTTTATAAGCAAATCTATTCTATTTGTATAAAAAGGTAAGCTTTGTTCTTAATCTCTAGAGTGTTTACTTGTCATTTATTCGTTAGAGAGATTAGAACTTAAAAGACTCAGTAAATTCATTTGCTGAGTCTTTTATTTTTTAAATGCAGTGAAAATGTACATAAGTTTGATCAAGAGTGATATTTGCCTTTATAACCTTTATAATATCTTCCACCATTTTTGGCATCAGTTGAAAGCCACACTTTACTTTGCTTGTTGATGCCAAGCACTTTTTAAGTCATTTATGCTCTGATTCGGCTTATCTCAAGATTTACATCGTTGATGTGTCAACGCATATACACATCATACTATTTTAGGTATCCGCATGGAAATTAAGGTTAATTATCTCGACAATCTTCGTCAGGAAGCTAAGTTCGATGATTTCACAGTCATTGCTGATCAACCGATCCGTTATAAAGGCGATGGTTCTGCACCGGGTCCATTCGATTATTTTTTAGCATCTTCTGCACTCTGTGCCGCTTACTTCGTAAAAGTGTATTGTGCAGCGCGTGATATTCCAACGGAAAATATTCGCCTGTCACAAAATAATATTGTCGATCCTGAAAATCGCTACAAACAGATTTTTAAAATTCAAGTTGAATTGCCTGCGGATATTTCTGATAAAGACCGTCAAGGTATTTTACGTTCAATTGACCGTTGTACCGTAAAGAAAGTCATTCAGAATAATCCTGAATTTGTGATTGAAGAAGTTGAAAGTATTGATGCAGATGCACAAGCTTTGCTGATGCCAAGCCTTGCACAAGAAAGTACGACTTTTATTGCTGGTAAGGACTTACCTTTAGAAGAAACCATTGCCAATATGTCAGAAATCTTGGCAAATTTGGGTATGAAGATTGAAATTGCGTCTTGGCGTAATATTGTTCCGAATGTGTGGTCGTTACATATCCGTGATGCACAATCACCAATGTGTTTTACCAATGGTAAGGGTTCAACCAAAGAAAGTGCTTTGGCATCTGCATTAGGTGAATTCATTGAGCGTTTGAACTGTAACTTTTTCTATAACGATCAATTTTGGGGTACAGACATTGCCAATGCTGAATTTGTACATTACCCAAATGAGAAATGGTTTAAACCAGGTAAAAAGGGGGCTTTACCAAAAGAAATTTTGGATGAATACACCTTAGAAATTTATAACCCTGAAAATGAATTACTGGGTACGCATTTATATGACACCAATTCGGGCAATACTGAGCGTGGTATTTGTTCATTGCCATTTGTACGTCAGTCAGATGGTGAAACGGTTTATTTCCCATCAAATTTGATTGAAAATTTATACTTGTCTAATGGGATGAGTGCAGGGAATACCTTAGCTGAAGCACAAGTACAATGTTTGTCTGAAATTTTTGAACGTGCAGTGAAACGTGAAATTTTGGAAGGTGAAATTGCACTGCCTGATGTTCCTACTGAAGTTTTAGCGAAATATCCAAGTATTGTCGAAGGCATTAAAGGCCTAGAAGAGCAGGGCTTCCCGATTCTAGTTAAAGATGCGTCATTGGGCGGTGAGTTCCCTGTGATGTGCGTAACGCTCATGAACCCACGTACAGGCGGTGTATTTGCATCATTTGGCGCACATCCAAGTATGGAAGTAGCAATTGAGCGTAGTTTAACTGAATTGTTGCAAGGTCGTAGTTTTGAAGGTCTGAATGATCTACCAAAACCAACATTTAGCAGTAACGCCGTGACTGAACCAAATAATTTCGTTGAACATTTTATTGATTCAAGCGGTGTGGTTTCATGGAAATTCTTCAGTGCCAAAGCTGATCATGAATTTGTTGAATGGGACTTCACTGCTGAAGGTGAAAATGCCAATGCAGAAGAAGCAGCAACAATGTTTGGTATTCTTGAAGAAATGGGTAAAGAAGTCTATATGGCGGTGTATGACCAACTCGGTGCCATTGCTTGCCGTATTATTGTGCCTGACTATTCAGAAATTTATTTGGTTGAAGATCTGATTTGGGACAATACCAATAAAGCCTTAGGTTTCCGTGAAGATATTTTAAATCTACACCGTTTAGATGACGAGCAGCTCGAAGCTTTAGCAGAACGCCTTGAAGAAGTTGAAGTTGATGACTATACCGATATTGTAACGCTCATTGGTATTGAATTTGATGACAATACAGTTTGGGGGCAGTTGACGATTCTTGAGCTTAAATTGCTGATTTACATTGCACTACAGCAGTTTGAAGAAGCCAAAGAATTGGTTGAACAGTTCTTACAATACAACACCAATACTGTTGAACGTAGTTTGTTCTATCAGTGTTTAAATGTGGTGCTTGAAGTTGAGCTCGATGATGATCTTGATCTGAATGATTATGAAGTCAATTTCCGTCGTATGTTTGGTGACGAACGTATGGATGCGGTGATTGGTTCAATGGATGGTTCAATTCGTTTCTACGGTTTGACTGAAACAAATATGCAACTAGAAGGGCTTGATCGTCATTTACGTTTAATTGAGAGCTATAAGAAGTTACATGCAGCGCGTGCAAAAGCAGCTGGTTTGAACTAAGTTAAATTTATCGTCAAGTTAAATTTAAAATCCCATTGGTGCATTTACTGATGGGATTTTATTTTAATTATTTTAGAGCCCAATGATTTGATGGTAGTTATTAAAAATATATCCCAAAATAGCCTAAGCAAAGCATGAAATGACTATTAAAAAATAAAAATATTTAATTTTTTCAATATCTTATATTTAAAAGGTTTTTAATATTAAAGACAACTTCAAAACTTTACAATAATTAATTTTTATAATCAGTATTTTTATATATTCTAATCAATAATTGTCGTTAAGGTTCTTTGTGATGTCATTCAATTATAGCTAAATCGGTTTTTTTGAATTTCTTTACACATAGCGACTAGAGAATATAAAAAGCAATATAAAGACTTCAACTTACCTTATAAAAGGAAAACTATAATGACATCAGTATTAATGATACTTACAGGCGCTAAAACTTGGACGATGAAAAATGGATTAGCGCATCCGACAGGATATTGGGCACACGAGTTTATTCGACCGCATCAGCTTTTTATTGAAGCAGGGTTTGAAGTCAGTATTGCGACACCAAATGGTGTTACACCTACGGTTGACCCTCTCAGCCTTTCATTGGGTTATAACAACAATGATGCAGCAGATGTAGCAGGGCAAGAAGCTTATATTCAAAATTTAAGTGATGTATTATCTTCAACGCTGATTCTTGAAGATGTACAACCTAATTATGATGTTGTTTTCATTGTTGGTGGTCATGGGCCTATGCTGGACTTAGCTGTACATCCAACCATTGGTACGCTTTTAGCAGCAACACTTGATAATCCAAAGAAAATTCTATCTTCAGTTTGTCATGGCCCAGCAAGTTTTATTTCAGCGCATAAAGCCGATGGATCTTGGTTATTTACAGGTCGTAAATTGACAGGCTTTAGTAATGAAGAAGAAAACCAAGCAACTTTTGCAGGCAATGCGCCGTGGTTGCTTGAAGATCGTTTACGCTTATCGGGTGCGCACTATATTTCTGAGCCTGCATGGAGCGCGCATGTTGTAGAAGACGGTAATCTGATTACAGGTCAAAACCAAGTTTCAGCAGAAGCTGCAGCACTCGCAATTCTTAAAAAATTAAAATCATAATTATTTTAAAAAAAATTCTAAGCCAAAAAGGTGAGGGTATGAGTGATCAAGAAAAAATTAAAGATTTTCGTTTAGAAGTAGAAGCACTTAAATTTGCAATTTTAGGCATTTATAGCGAATTAGAAAAACGCAATATTGATGCAAAAGAATTTATTACGACATCTTCAAAATCAGCCGATCTACAAAATTTACATCATAAATTTGATGAAAAAGCTAAAGTACAAGCTGAAGAATATTTAAATGAACTTTTGAAATTGCATCAAGAATTTTAATATCAATTTTATTTCTGTCTTAGATTAAAGATAAAAATAGCCTAAGCAAAAAATTTTAATTTGTAAACCAATTACAAAATCCTAATTTAAATCAGAATTGAAAACGTCAAAAAAATTAACAATATACACAGAATATTTAGTGAAAATATAGATATAGCGCCATTACTTCAGCAAAAAGCAGTGGGGTAGATGTGATTGCTCATACATTTCCAGATCCAATTAGTTAGTTCTTTTAAGTTAGATTCTCGTAAGTCTACAATTGTGCATTTTTCTGATGATTATATTGCCAAGATACAATAATATGGTAAATAAATAATCATTTTAAGTATTTAGTTGTCTTTAAAAAATTATTGGCTATAAGTAATAATTAATTGCCACTGAATAATTTAAAATTAAGTAGCAATAAAATTTGTTTTTCTTTTATCTGCTGTAAATACATTTTTGTGCAATGTGTAATACCTGAGACTCTTCAAGTTGAAGGCTATCCCATTTCTGCATCTGTTCAATCATCCATTTAAAATTATCTGTTGTAGGCTTTGGTAAGGTACTAAAACTTTGAATAATATTTTTAATTTGGTAATAGGCATGTACATGAACTTCTTGGGAACACTCAAAGCGAATAATTTCGTATTGCTGTAATAATTGCCAAATTTCATCAAAAAAATCAGTGTTTTTTAAATCTTGCTGAGCTTTTTGAATGGCATTTGTTAATGCTTGAAGTGTATTTGGATACGCTATTGCCCAATCTTCTGTAAAGGCAAGTACTTTGTCTGGAATGGTTGGAATAATTTTTTCACTACTCAAAATAATCTGACTAAAACCTTCAATTTCAGCTTGAGTATTCCAAGGTTCTCCTACACAAAATCCATCAATTAAATGCGAAGAAATGGCTTCAACCATATAAGGTGGTGGTAAGGTTGAAAAACGATAATTTATAGCAAGTTCCTGATCTGCTAAAGCGAGCCATTCTCGTAAAATATAATGATGAATTGAGTTTTTAAAGACATGAGCAAGCTGAATATTTTTGCCACTTTGAATTGCTGTCACTATTTTTTTTGCCGATTCAGTCGGATGATCATGCACACTCACATTTAATTCGTGACACAGTTTCTGACTTAAGCTAATAAAAGCCCGATTTTGACTTAAAATAAGGGATGTTTGCAGAGGAATACCTAAGTGATCTTCTCCCATCGCAGCAGCGGGTAATATTGTAGATAAACAATGTGCAGCATCTAAAAAACCAAAGGCAAGACGATCTCGTAAACTTGCCCAAGACGGTTCTTTAACAAGAGAAACATCTAGACCTTGTTCAGCAAAATATCCTTTATGGGATGCCCATAACAATGAAATACAATCTAAAAGTGGAATATAACCCAATTGAATCTCAGTTTTTTCAAGAGTACTCATAATCTATTCCTTTGAAGATTGTAAGAGTTGTTGCGCATCAAGTAAGCGTCTTGATATTTCTCCCATACTGATTCGCTGACTCATCGCATTTTTTCTTAAAAGCTGAAAAGCATCATTTTCTGAAAGTTGATGGATATTCATCAGTAAAACTTTTGCTTTTTCTATATCTTTTCGATCTGCAAGTTTGCATTTGGTTTCTTCTAGATCATTCACTAATTTTTTATGTTTTTTAAACTGTTCAATCGAAATCTCTAAAATACTTTCTAATTTAATTGGATCTATACCATCAACAATATAAGCGGTGACACCTGCTTCAATCGCATTTTTAATGGTGTCTTTATGGGTGTTTTTGGTAAATAAAACTGTCGGTAAATCAAATTGGCTCACACAGTTTTCAATAATATCTCGATGTGGATGATCCATATCGAGCAAAATGACATCTGCTTGTAGGCTTTGTAAATTCATACTTTCTAAATGGTCAATCATTAGGCAAGCAACAACCTCGAAATGATGCTCGATTAAAGAGGACTTTATAAATGATGCTCGATCTACATCATCATCAATGAGTGCTATTTTCAGTTTTGGCATGCAAAAACTCAGGTTAGCCTGATTTAAATTTTAAAAACAAAAAGCAAATTACATGCCAATAGGTTAGTTCTTAGCATTCCTTTAAAATACTGAATATATAGGTGTTCTACCTGCACTTTATTGAAGCAGTGATGCTTCATGAATATACATTTTTATATCAATATACATAATTTAGATAAATATAAATAAAATCAGCATTTCTTTTTATACAACAAACAAAAAAATTATTATTTTTATTATCATGTAGATATATTCTTAATATTTAAACTGGCACAAAATATGCTTAGTATAAATTAAGTCAAAGAAGACTTCCAAAATTTGCAAGACGGCCAACGATGTCCGCTCTGATCGATTTGAAATGCAATGTTTGCTTTTCAAATAACCCAATACGTTCAGTTCAGGTAGGAGAAGGCTATGTCTACAAATTTAGAGGCTAAAAAAGCCACCAAAATAAATCTATTCAATTTTAGCAGTTCAGCAATGCGAGCTTTCCATATGAGCTGGTTAGCATTCTTTGTCTGCTTTTTCGCATGGTTTGCTTGTGCACCGCTTATGCCTGTTATTGCAGGTGAATTTCACCTCACTAAAGATCAAATTGCCAATATCAATATTGCAGCAGTCGCTATCACCATTTTAGTCCGTCTGATTGTTGGACCACTTTGTGATAAGTACGGACCACGTAAAACTTACACAATATTGCTTATTCTAGGCAGTATTCCCGTCTTTGGTGTGGCTTCTGCAAATAGCTATGAATCCTTCTTGTTCTTCCGTCTATTGATTGGTGCGATTGGTGCGAGTTTTGTCATCACGCAATATCATACCAGTATTATGTTTGCGCCAAATGTTGTGGGTACTGCTAATGCAACCACAGCAGGTTGGGGCAATGCAGGCGGTGGCGCAACACAAGCACTTATGCCTCTAATGCTTGGCGCATTGGTGATGTTCGGTGTAGAACAAAGTATGGGGTGGAGAGTTTCCCTGATTGTTCCGGGTGTATTGATGATCATTGTCGGTGTAATGTATTGGAAATTTACTCAAGACTGCCCACAAGGTAATTTTAGTGAACTGCGTGCGCAAGGTATACAAGTTGGTAGCGATAAAAAAGGTGGCATTGCAATTTTAATGCATGCAGCAAAAAACTATCGTGTTTGGATTTTATTTGGTGCTTATGCAGCATGCTTTGGGATTGAAATTTTTATTCATAACATTATTGCAATGTATTACGTAGACCACTTCCAATTTGGTTTAAAAGAAGCGGGTATGGCAGCAGGTATTTTCGGTCTGCTTGCGCTCTTTGCTCGTGCTTTCGGTGGAATTGTTTCAGACAAAGTGGCTACAACAAAAGGTTTAGATGGTCGTACCAAAGTATTATTTTTAATGATTTTAATGGAAGGTTTATTCCTTGTAGTCTTCTCACAAATGAATACTGCAATTTACGCAATCCTTGCCATGACCGTATTTGCACTGTTTACACACATGGCATGTGGCGCAACTTATGCCTTGGTTCCATTCATTGACCGTGATGCATTGGGTGGCGTTGCAGGCATTATCGGTGCAGGTGGTAATGTCGGTGCGGTAGCAGCAGGCTTCTTACTCAAAGGTATGTTAGATATTCAAACCACACTGATGATTTTAGGTGGTTTGGTGGTGATTGCTGCAAGTTTTGTCCTAATGATTCGTTTCTCGGTTGAACATAAAGAAAAAGAACAAAAGTTATTTGAAGCAGCTGTTCTTGAGCGTCAAAGCCTTGAACAAAATGCTGTAGCAAGTATGAATCAAAATAGCGCAACTTAATGATGAAATGAATAGCCAAAACAACGAATAGCAAAAGTACAAAAAATGCGGAGAATTGATATGAAATTAGTGATGATTGGTCATGGCATGGTGGGGCATAAATTCATTGAATCGGTACTGGAACATGCAGGCGATGACGTCGAAATTACCATACTTGCCGAAGAGCCGCGTTTAGCCTATGACCGAGTGCATTTAACCGAATATTTTACAGGTAAATCTGCCAAAGATTTAACTTTATGTCGTTCCGATTTTGCCGATGCTTATGGTATTGATCTACGCTTAAGCACCAAAGCCACGGCGATTGATACAGCCAATAAATTGATTAGTACCAATCACGGCGATGTCATCAGCTATGACAAACTCATTCTTGCAACAGGCTCTTATGCTTTTGTTCCACCAATTCCGGGCAATGATCGCCAAAATTGTTTTGTTTACCGAACCATTGATGATCTGGATGCGATTCGCGCAGCAAGTCTAAATGCCAAATCAGGTGTTGTCATTGGTGGTGGTTTACTGGGTTTAGAAGCGGCCAAAGCCTTACGTGATCTTGACCTGGAAACGCATGTGGTTGAATTTGCACCACGCTTAATGGCGGTACAAATTGATGATTTAGGCGGTAAAGTTTTACGTTCTAAAATCGAAAATTTGGGTGTAAAAGTACATACTCAAAAGGCGACATCTTCGATTGAAGATGGTCAGAATCAAACGCATGTGATGAAATTTGGTGATGGCTCTGAACTTGAAACCGACATCATTTTATTCTCTGCGGGCATTCGACCACGTGATGAACTGGCTCGCCAAAGTGGCTTAGCCATTGGAGAGCGTGGCGGAATTGTGATTAATGATTATTGCCAAACCTCAGATTCTGACATTTACGCCATTGGTGAATGTGCATTGTGGCAAAATAAAATTTATGGCTTGGTCGCACCGGGCTATGACATGGCACGTATTACAGCTAAGCATGTACTAGAACATCACTGCAACGAGTTTTTAGGTGCAGATATGAGCACTAAACTCAAACTCATGGGAGTGGATGTTGCATCTATCGGTGATGCACATGCGATGACACCGAATGCACTCAGCTATTTCTATGCAGATGAAGCTGCTATGGTTTATAAAAAAATCGTGGTGAATGCCGAAAAAAATAAGTTATTGGGTGCAGTTCTTGTCGGTTGTGCTAAAGAGTACAACGACCTTTTACAAATGATGCTAAATGGTCTGGCAATTCCAGAAAACCCTGAAAGTTTAATCATGCCGGGATTTGAGCAAATATCAAATAAATCAAGTGGCAGTGGTGTAGATTTACTGCCTGATAGTGCCACTATTTGTTCATGTAATAATGTCTCTAAAGCTGATATTTGTTCAGCGATTCAAGAGGGTTCAACCTCTTTAGGTGCTTTAAAAAAATGTACCAAAGCAGCAACAGCGTGTGGTGGCTGTTCAGCACTTGTGACTCAGGTATTGAAGTCAGAATTACAACGTCAAGGTGTCACAGTCAATAATCATCTATGCGAACACTTTGCCTATTCACGTCAAGAGTTGTATCACTTGGTTCGTGTCAATGAAATTAAAATGTTTGATGATTTGATTAGCCAATATGGTCATGGTTTAGGTTGTGATATTTGTAAGCCAACAGCCGCCAATATTCTTGCATCTTGTTGGAATGATTTTGTACTCAAACCAAATCATGCAGGCTTACAAGACAGCAATGACTATTATCTTGGCAATATTCAAAAAGATGGTACTTACTCAGTCGTTCCACGTATGGCAGGTGGTGAAGTGACGCCTGATGGCTTGATCGCAGTCGGTCAAATTGCCAAAGAATATGGTTTGTATACCAAACTGACAGGCGGACAACGTGTCGATATGTTTGGTGCGCAATTGCATCAACTTCCTGAAATTTGGGAAAAACTCATCCATGCAGGCTTTGAGTCAGGACATGCTTACGGAAAATCACTGCGTACTGTGAAATCATGTGTTGGTAGTACATGGTGTCGTTATGGTGTAGATGATTCTGTCGGCTTAGCCATTTTTCTAGAGAATCGTTATAAAGGTTTACGTTCACCGCACAAACTCAAAATGGCAGTTTCAGGCTGTACCCGTGAATGCGCTGAAGCTCAAAGTAAAGATGTGGGTGTCATTGCCACTGAAAAAGGTTGGAATTTATACGTTTGTGGCAATGGGGGAATGAAACCTCGCCATGCGGAACTTTTAGCATCTGATTTAGATACACAAACTTTAATCCAATACATCGACCGATTCTTTATGTTCTACATCCAAACGGCAGATCGTTTACAACGGACTTCGGTATGGCGTGACAATATGGAAGGTGGTTTAGATTACCTCAAAGATGTCGTTATTCATGATTCACTTGGCATTGCCTCTGAATTAGAGCGCCGCATGAGCCATGTGGTTGGGACTTATCAAGATGAATGGCGTACTGCGGTGGAAAATCCTGAAGTGCGTAAACGTTTCGTCACCTTTATTAATGCCAAAGTCGCAGAGCAAAATGATCCGCATGTTCAATTTGCCGAAGTACGTGGACAAATTCGCCCAAAAACTGAAGCTGAACGTGATGTGACACGTATTCCTGTGGTTGAGGCTTAACTTTATAAAGTTAAAATTTTTTATTCAGCCTTGTTCCTTTTCTCCCTCAGGGAGAAACTGAATGAGGGAGAAATAAATAAAAAAGTTTAAAAGGATCAAGAAGATGACAATTTTAAAAGAAATAAATGATCTAGAATGGGTTGATATTTGTGCATTAGATGACATTACCGCCAATACAGGCGTAGGTGCACTTATTGGCGAAAAACAAATTGCTTTGTTTCGAGTCGGCAATGAAAAGCGAATTTATGCACTTAGCAATCAAGACCCATTTAGTAAAGCCTTTGTGATGTCACGCGGTATTATTGGTGATATCCAAGGTGAACGAGTAATTGCATCACCCATTTACAAACAGCATTTCAGCTTGGCAACAGGACGTTGCTTGGAAGATAAAGATCAAAAGCTATTGGTTTTTCCAAGCAAAATTGAAAATGGTCGGGTATTGATTAGCCCGACACCACAAAAAACCTATATTACAAATAATGCAACTTCACAAGAAAAAATGAAATTGGTACTTGTCGGTAATGGTTTGGCAGGCATGCGTTGTCTTGAAGATTTACTCGATATGGCGCCTGATCGTTATGAAATTACAGTGATTGGTGAAGAACCGTGGGGTAACTATAACCGCATTATGTTGTCACCTGTATTGTCGGGTGAAAAAACCATTGAAGACATTATGTTGCATCCACATGCATGGTATACCGATAAAAATATTCGGTTTATTGCAGGCGATCCTGCGGTAAAAATTGATCGCCCACGTAAGCAAGTGTATACCGAAAAAGGCTTAAAGGTGGATTATGACCGCTTAATTTTAGCCACAGGTTCTAAACCATTTATCCCACCGATTGAAGGTAAAGAACTCAAAGGTGTTGTAAGTTTTCGTGATATTTACGATGTCAATAAAATGATTGATTACTGTACTTCTAAAACCAATGCCGTGGTCATCGGTGGTGGACTACTTGGTTTGGAAGCTGCCTATGGTCTCAAACAGCGCGGAATGAATGTCACGGTTTTACATTTGATGGATCGCATCATGGAGCGTCAGCTGGATGATAAAGCGAGCCAAATGCTCAGAGCGAGTATTGAAGCCAAAGGCATTGACATTATTACCGAAGCTAATACTGAGGCTTTGATTGGTGAAAATGGTCATATCACGAAAGTTCGTTTAAAAGATGGCACAATTTTAGATGCCGATTTGGTTGTGTTTGCAGTCGGTATTCGTCCCAATATGGCATTGGCGCAAAGTGCAGGCTTACGTTGTAACCGTGGTGTGATGGTCAATGACACCATGCAAACTTTTGACCCAAGTATTTATGCAGTGGGTGAATGTATTGAGCATCGTAGTCAGACTTTTGGTTTGGTAGAGCCGCTTTGGGGACAAGCGTTTATTTGTGCAACGCATTTGGCTGAGCATGGCAGTTTGACCTTTAAAGCACCGACTGTACCGACACAATTAAAAGTCAGTGGTTGCGATGTATTTTCGGCAGGTCGTATTGATATTGAAAAGAGTGCGCCTGAAGAAGATTTTGAAGATTTTGAAGATATTGTTTTGAATGATGAGAAACGTCAGATTTATAAACGCATTATTATTCAAAAAGATAAAGTCATTGGTGCGGTGTTGTTTGGTGACACTGAGGATGGTGCATGGTATGCGGAATTGATTTCAGATCAAACATCTATTGGGAATATTCGCAATAAATTACTATTTGGTAAAGATTTTGCATTGAAGAAAGCAGGTTAGTTTTTATTTGGAAACATCCCCTAACTCCTCCTAAAAGGTAAGGGGATTTTATAAATTTTGCATTTAAATTTAGATAAGGAGCAAAGCAGAAATGAATAGTATCCCTGTAATGGAACTGCATAGCTCCACAGATTTGAACACGAAAATTGTCAATACCACATGCCCATATTGTGGTGTGGGTTGTGGTGTGACAGCAACCGTACAGCAAACAGCTTTAGGTCAAAAAGTAACGGTAATGGGTGATGTAAATCATCCTTCAAATTTTGGTAAATTGTGTATTAAAGGTAGTAACTTAGCCGATACAATCGGATTGGAAACCCGTGTTTTACAGCCAATGTTGGGGCGAAAAACATCAAATGATAATCAGCGTAAAACGATAGATTGGGAAACAGCAACGGATTTAATTGCCAATAAATTTCAACAATGCATAGACCAATATGGACGTGACAGCATTGCCTTTTATGTTTCAGGGCAGTTACTGACGGAAGATTACTATGTCGTGAATAAATTCGTTAAAGGCTATCTGGGTACAGCCAATATAGATACAAATTCACGTCTTTGTATGTCTTCAGCAGTGGCGGCACATAAACGTGCTTTTGGTGAAGATTTAGTGCCTGCTAGTTATGAAGACTTTGAACATACCGATATGGTGGTGCTAGTCGGCTCAAATACGGCATGGTGTCATCCTGTATTGTATCAACGGATTATGAAAGCTAAGGAGGAAAGAGATTTATTCGTGGTGGTCATTGATCCACGCTTTACCGCAACATGTGAAACGGCCGATTTGCATTTACCGATTTTACCCGGTCAAGATGTTTCCCTTTTCAATGGATTATTGCAATATTTACATCAAAACAACTATACCGATTTAGCATTTGTAAATAGCCATACACAAGGGCTTGAAGCATTATTGGTAAGCTCTGAACCTGAAAAAAATATTGCAGATGTTGCTGTAAAAACAGGTATTTCTAAAGATAAATTAGAATTATTTTTTGAGAAGTTTGCCAATACAGAAAAAGTCATGACCTTATTTTCCATGGGGGTGAATCAATCTTCTCGTGGGGTGGATAAAGCCAATAGCATTATCAATGCGCATTTACTCACAGGAAAAATTGGCAAGTTAGGTTCAGCACCATTTTCCATGACAGGGCAACCGAATGCGATGGGTGGGCGTGAAGTCGGTGGTCTTGCTAATATGTTGGCGAGTCACATGGATTTGGATAATCCAAAACATCAACAACTTGTGCAAAGTTTTTGGAATAGTCCACGTATTTCCACGCAAGTCGGTTTGAAGGCGGTCGATTTATTTGAAGCAGTGGAAAGTGGCAAAATTAAAGCCATTTGGATTATGGCAACCAATCCTGTAGTGAGTTTGCCCAATGCCGATCAAATCAAAAGGGCTTTGGAAACATGTGAATTTGTTGTGGTATCCGATATTTGCAAAGACACAGACACCACGCAATATGCAGACATTTTGTTACCTGCACTGGGTTGGGGTGAAAAAGATGGTACGGTGACCAATTCAGAACGCCGTATTTCCCGTCAAAAAGCTTTTTTAGATACACCTGAACAAGCCAAAGCCGATTGGTGGGCAGTCGCTCAGGTGGCGAAAAAATTGGGGTTTAGTGGTTTTGATTTTGAAAGTAGCCATGATATTTTCAAAGAACATGCACAGCTTTCAGCCTATCAAAATGCAGATATTTCCGAACGAGATTCAACCGAAACCTTCCGTTATTTTAATTTAAAGGGTTTAACAAATTTAAGTTTTCAGCAATATGACAGTCTTGAACCTGTGCAGTGGCCAATACTCAAAAAAGATCAACAAGAAGATACATATTCTCGCCTATTTTCGAATGGTCAATTTAGTCATACAGATGGCAAAGCCAAGTTTATTGCTACATACGCCATTGATCCTGTACATCAAACGAGTAGTGAATATCCACTGATTTTAAATACAGGACGAATTCGAGATCAATGGCATACCATGACACGTACAGGTTTATCTGCCAATTTAAGTACCCATAAAGCGGAGCCATTTTGTGAAATTCACCCCAATGATGCTTTGAAATTCGGACTAAAAGAGGGTGAATTAGTCGAAGTAAAATCAGCATGGGGCAATTGCGTCTTGCGAACTGTAGTCAGTGATAATATTCGTCGTGGGCAAATTTTTGCTCCAATTCATTGGAATGATCAGTTCGCATCTGATGCACGCATTGGCAAAGTGGTCAATCCTGTGGTCGATGCAATTTCGGGTGAACCTGAATTTAAACATACCCCTGTGTTTATTCAGCCATTTTATACCCAATGGCAAGGCGTATTTTATGTACGACATGGTTTTGAACATCTTGTGAAAGCAAGTATTGAAAATACGGTGTGGTGGACGAAAATTCAAACCACTAAAGCGGAACGCTATGAATTGGCGGATCGTCGTCGTTTTACTGAAATCACAGAGCATGTAAAAGAATTATTACCATTTGATGATGAAAGTTTTGAATGGCTCAATCTAGAAGATCAAACAGCACATATAAGTCATAGTGTGGTGTTACAAGAGGGTCAATTGATCGCAAGTTTATATATTGCACCCAAAGCGTTATTACCTGATCGAGATTGGGTGGCGAGCTTGTTTAAACGTGAGCGTTTAAGTGCGATGCATCGTAAAGCCTTACTAGCAGGTCAGGCGATGTCGATAGGCAACAGTGAAGGGCCTTTGGTGTGTAGTTGTTTTAAAGTCGGCAAAAATCGCATTATAGAAACCATTAAAGAACAAAATATCAGCAATGAAAAGCAAGTCACTGCATGTTTAAAAGCAGGCGGAAATTGTGGTTCATGTTTACCTGAAATTCGAGGCTTGATTAAAGCCTGTCAAATGGAGTCTATTGAATGAAAATAGAGCATAAAAAATTGCAATATCCTAGCACAGACTTAGTCATTCTTGCAGGTGGGCAGGCACGGCGCATGAATGGCATCAATAAACTTTTACAAAAATTTGATGATCAAATTCAATTGATTAAAATCCATCAAAGCTTAAAAGCCAAAATGGCGAATGTGTGGATTAATAGCCATCGGGATGATTCTATTTATCAGAAAATAATCCCCAATATTCATTGTTATCAAGATGATCATACGGGTTTTCATGGACCTTTAATGGGTATGAAAAGTGCGTGGGCACATGTGCAATCGGATTATGTTCTGTTTGTGCCCTGTGATGTGACATTTATTCCCAAACATGTATTGGCAAAATTGCATCAAGCGTTGGCGCGTAATTCCTTGGCAGACGTGGCTTATGTAGAAATAAATGGTAAGGCGTTGTATCCATTTTGTTTGTTGAAGCGCAGTGCGTTGAATGTCATTTGCACTCATTTGGAACGTGATCAGCGTAGTTTAAAGCATTGTTTTACAGATTTGCACGCACAAGTTGCATCGTTTAAAAATAACGCACTCTTTTTTCACAGTATTAATTCTCTAGATGAGTTACAGCAATATCAGCAATTAAATTGTTTAAACTAAACGTTAAAATACAGATTTTTTTAATGGGCGGATTCAAGCGGCAAGTGCAACAGTATAAAAACCAGCCATAACATCACTG
>CAXYZD010000047.1:0-16946 GCA_964293455.1 uncultured Acinetobacter sp.
CAATTATTGTGACATTATTTCAATGAGTTATCTATTTTTGTCGTGTACAGAGATACATATTATAGAAAAAAAGTATAAATTTTGTCACAAAATTACATTTATTATTATTATTTGATTTTTTATCTCATATTAGTGAAAAAAAATTATAATTCTAAAATATATTTAGCAATATAGGTTTATATATGCAAATTCAAAAAAATCAGGAAGGTTTTACATTACTTGAGCTTATGATTGTTGTTGCAATAATTGGAATTCTCTCAGCATTTGCATTATCTCAATATCAAACTTATGTAGCTAAATCCCAAATAACAGCTGCAATTGCTGAATTAAATGGTGCTCGACCCCAATATGAGCTCATTATGAATGAGGGTTCTTCTTCAGGACGTTCTATATATACTGTGGATAACATGTTTTTTTCTTCATCTTCTCAGTATTGTAAATATGATGTACATGCACCTGTCGCAGGCGTGTCAAATCCAGCACTAGAGTGTGAGTTGACAGGGGTTGCATCAATAATTAAAGGTGAATCTATTTTTTTAAATAGAGATGCGAGTGGTAAGTGGAATTGTAGTACTTCTGCGGGGGTTGATAATAAGTTTAAGCCTATAGATTGTATTTAAGGATACTTCAACATAAAATTTCCTACAATGAATAATAGATGAAAAATATGTCAAAACGTATTAAGTTTTTTTTAGGGCATTTGGCTATTTCTATAGTCGTTGCGATTATTATTATTGGCTTAGTTTTCTTTGTGTGGTATCCAGCACCTTTAGCAAAAGCCATTGGTGTGACGCATATTTTTTTAATGTTGATAGCAATTGATGTCATCATTGGTCTTTTGCTGACATTACTTGTTTATAAAGAAGGGAAAAAAACGTTAAAAATGGACTTGAGTGTAATTATATTCATTCAGTTAACTGCATTGGGTTATGGTGTATTTAATATCGCACAAGGGAGACCCGTTTGGATTTCTTATGAGCATGCTGATAAGTTTGATATCGTTAGAGCCAATGAAATTGAACAAACAGGTATGCATTTAGCAGATCAGAAATATAAACAAATGAATTGGTTTTCTCCAACATTTATATCTATTAAAAAAGAAGAAACTGTTCAAGCGCAAAATAAAAGATTATTTGATGATTTATCACAAGGAATTATGCCTGCACATTACCCTGAACGTTACACAACACTAGGGCAAGCGAAAGAGGGTGTTCAAAAGTATGCGAAAAAATTAGATGATCTAAAAAAGTATAATGAAGAAATCGAAGTTTCAACTATTTTAAAACAATATCCTCAAGCAGATGCATGGTTGCCTTTAAGGGCTACAGCTATTGATATGGTTGTCTTATTAGATAAAGAAAAAGTTGAAGTGGTTAAAATTGTCGATTTAAGACCTTGGAACTAAGCTAAAAACAATCACAGAATTAACTTAAAAACTGCGTGTATAATGCTCGTAGTTTTTTTATTCTGCATTCCTCATGAAAGCCTACTTCTATACGCTCTCGGTTGCACTGTTTATTGCAGCCTGTCTATTGCCGTTTCATAAAACCCCATGGACAACCTTTGGCAGTGAAATGCTGACTTTTTTGTCCGCATGTGCATTGGTTTTAGCAACGTTTTATAAAGAAAAATTTCTCATTGCAAAGCCACAATGGTTGCTTGCACTATTCTTGATAATTCCAACGACTCAGCTACTTGCAGGGCAGATCCTATATTTTAGTAATGCGCTACTTTGTACTGCGTACATTCTATTCTTTTGGGTCATGATCGTGACAGGCTATAACCTTGCACAGCAACAAGGGCGAGTCAAAGTTTTTAAACTTTTTAGTAGCGTTGTGATCGTCATTGGTCTGCTTTCATGTGTGATTGCCATATTGCAGTGGTTGCAACTCAATACTGCATTTTACCCGTATATGAATATTTTAAAGGGTAATCGTCCATATGCAAATTTTGCCCAACCGAATAATCTTGCAACATTTTTGACATTGGGATTGTTTGGTGTTCTGTATTTTTATGAAAAGCGCATTGCTTCAAGTCTTGTGCTTGTTCCTATGGCTTTGATTTTTATATTAACGATTGCGCTAACTCAGTCTAGAACAGCATGGGTGGTGTGCCTATTTACCCTTGGCTATTTAGCGATTAAGCAATTTGATCAAGCTAAGCGATTTGGATTTTTGAAGTTACTCACTTGGGTTGCTGTATTTATTGGGACTATTTTTGTTCTACCGTATTTAAATCAGCTCATTGAAATTGTATCTCCACAACAAGTGACTGAAACAGCATCTGTCGTAGAACGTGCATCTTCTGGTTATTTACGTTTAGATATGTGGAATCAGGCATTGGTCGCGATTACACAACAGCCTTGGATTGGTTATGGTTGGAATCAAACAGGAATGGCACAAATTGCAGCATTCGATTTGTATCCATCCCATGAGTGGTATAAAAGTGCACATAACGTTATTTTAGATCTATTGATTTGGAATGGTATTCCATTAGGTGGGTTAATTTTACTGTATTTTGCAGGATGGTTATATTGGCTCAACAAGGGTGTGCGAGATGTTGAATCAGTTGTCGCAACCTTAATGGTCTGCGCAATTCTGATTCATTCGATGCTAGAATATCCCATTCATTATGCCTATTTCTTGCTGCCAATGGGCTTCTTACTAGGTTTTATCCAATCACAATATAAAGATTTACCTGAGTTTAATTTAAAACCTACCATCGTGTATGGGTTTGCAATTCTGAGTTTGGTGATCTTGGCGATGGTTTATCGTGATTATGGTTTGTATAAACAGCAAAGTATTTTGGTCAATAAAAAGCAGCCTTTGACTGTAGAACAGCAGAAGGTTCTTGATCAAAAGCTTTGGGTGCTGACACAGTTTAACGATCGTATTTGGTGGATTGGTTTAAACCCCACAACGAAACTCAGTGAGGCTGAACTAGAGCATATTCGTTTGATGGTGGCGAATTTAGCATCTCGTTATGATATTGAGAAATATGTTCAAGTCTTGGCATATAACGGTAAAATAAAAGAAGCTGAGCATCAATTGTGGATTTTGAATACCTTGCATCGAATGAACAAAAAATATGAAGATTTACTACTGAGTTCAGTGGCAAAGTAATCTGACATTTTGTTTTATTGATTGAATTAAAAAATCCCCAATAATTTGGGGATTTTTTATGTTTGAAAATTACATTTGGCTTTGGATGTAATTTTCAATACTTACTGATTCAATGAGATCAAGCTGAGTGGTGAGCCAATCCCAATACTCTTCTTCTTTTTCTAAAATTTCTTGTACTAAATCACGAGTGACATAATCTAAATGTTGCTCAGACAATGCTATAGTAGTTTTAAGTGCTTCAATATTTTCTTTAACTTTACGCACATCACAATTGAGTACTTCGGCTGTATGTTGCCCAATATATAATTTACCAAGGTGTTGTAAATTTGGCAGACCTTCTAAAAATAAAATACGCTCAATGACTTTATCAGCATGTTTCATTTGACGAATTGATTCTTTGTATTCAGCAGAACCCAATTGCTCAATACCCCAATCATTAAACATACGTGAATGTAAAAAATACTGGTTAATAGCTGTCAAATGATGGTAAAGCACTTGATTAAGTTGTTGAATGACATCACGATTGCCTTTCATGGTCAAAGCTCCTTTCGAATTGTATTGAGCCTTAAAAATTAAGGCAGATCTTGAGCTTATATTAGCGCGCTTTGCATAGGCTTAGAAGTGATTTATAGAACAGCAAATGAAAATCGAAATCAAACGCATAAAAGGTAGTGATTGAATTTAAAGAAAATAAAAATTAAAGTAAAAAATAACCCGCTCTGAGTCAGAAAGCGGGGGAGGAAGATGATCCGTGGATCATATAAAAACTTAATTTGTTATTAGGTGTATTAAAAAATTAATTATTTAAGCTGCAACAGAAATCCGCCCCGCAATTTCTGCAAGTTCTTCATTAATAATATTTTTTGCTTCAGGTGCACAGCGACCACAGCACGTGCCAAGATCAAGAAAATCGCGAATTTCACGATAGCTTTCAGCACCGTTAGCAACGGCGTCTTTGATATCTTGATCTGTAATACCACGACACAAACAAACGTACATGAGAATGAACCACAGTATTAAATGGGATAATAGATATTATTGATAATTGTTATCGTTTGTCAATGAAATTCATTTAGAAAAATGTAAAGGTTAATTGAGTTTTTAGATTAAAAAATACCACCTGAATGGAATTCCGAGTGTTACTCAGATTACACGCAAGGGTGGTATTTTTATACTCAATATATATTTAATATAATCAGTTGTTTAATTTTTAGTTGAATTAATTTATGGGTTGATGATCACAATACCATCCATTTCAACCAATGCATTTTTAGGTAAACTTGCAACACCCAATGCAGCACGAGCAGGATAGGGTTGAGCAAAATATTCGCCCATAATTTGGTTGACCAATTGGAAGTTAGATAAATCTGTCAAAAAGATATTGAGCTTTGCAATATCAGCGAGCGAACCACCTGCAGCTTCACAAACAGCTTTCAAGTTATCAAAAACACGACGGATTTGTGCTTCAATGCCTTCAACCAATTCCATGCTATATGGATCTAAACCGATTTGACCTGAAAGATACAGTGTATTGCCGACTAAAATTGCTTGGGAGTAGGTACCAATTGCAGCGGGTGCATTTTCTGTATGGATCACTTGGCGGGACATTGACTTCTCCTTAGTTTTAACTCAATCCATCATAAGCGATGGATTGTATTCATGAAAGCATCAATTGTTTAAAATCATGGAACCGAGTCAGCCTGCTTTAGAAATCTCAGGGAGCGATACTGGCATAGCCAAGCGTGATATGCGAGGGAAACCAAACTGCATGCGTAACTCACGAATGATTTGAGCAATCTGACGACGATTATTGACTACAATATCAACATAAGTTTTATTTTCATGCGTGCGAACAGATTCAACCCCAGTTTTTAATTTTCTACACAAATAGATAAGTTCTGAAATTTGTTCATCATTGAGTACCAGTTCAATACTCAAATAAGCAGTGAAGTTGACATCTTCATCTTCATTTGTCCAATTTAAAGGCATAATGTTTTCAGGGTGTAAGTGTTGCTCGTGTAGTAGGTTGTGACAGCGCGCACGATGCACGATAAGACCACGGCGAGACAAGTGCCCTTGAATTGGATCGCCTTGTACAGGGTTGCAACAGTGCGCATATTTAACATCTACGCCTTCTGTACCCTGAATTAAGCGATTTGAGTGTACTTGCCCATCATTCTGCTCTTGAACAAATAAATGGTTTGCAACCAGTTGAGGCAATAAATCACCGACAGCAATTTGCTCAAATAAAGTGTCTTTATTTGGAACATGGCGCCATTCAAGTAAGTCAGCCCAATCTGCATCAGATAAGTCTTTAATTGAACGATTAAAGAGTTTTAATGCACGATTTAAGGCTTGTTGACCAACGAGGCGTTGTTCATCAATATCTTGCTCACGTAAAATATTTTGGATAGAGCGACGAGCTTTCTGTGTGTTGACGAAACTGAGCCAATCAGGGTTGGGAGTTGCCAGTACGTCAGTAATGACTTCAATAACTTGACCACTTTGCAAAGGGGTGGAAAGGGGCTTAAGTTCATCATTAATTTTTGCCCCGACTGCATGATTACCTAAAAATAAACTCGCAGAATAAGCAAAGTCGACAGCCGTTGCACCTTGTGGTAATTCGTGGAGCTGTCCATGCGGTGTATATACCCAAATTTTTTCTTGATGTAGATAATCGAGTAGATCGCTAAATGTCGTTTTAGCGCATTCTCCACCGACCAAAAGGTTGAGATTTTTCATTGATGCTTGAATCGCAGAGCGGCAAGCTTGTGGTGCATTTTCACCCAATACAACACCAAAACGTGCAGCTTTACGCATGAGTTCAGTTTGTATCGTTAGCGATAATGTGGTTTTTTCACCTTTTAGGCGCAATATCAATGATTGATTTCCACCCGGTAGTGGGCGACGAATATGATCTTGATAACTGGTGATTTGGAAATTTTCACGTAGCGCTTCGACTAAGCGATCACAATCCGCAATGCTTTGTAAAATAATCTCAAAGGCATGACTATGTGTGAGTTCCTGCAAATCAATTTCATTTTTTACAAAGTGACGTAGTAGCTCGATATTATTATTTTTCTTTTTAATACGACCTTGTAGGCTATAAACATTGAGTAGGTCGGCTAATTTTTGCTCCCAAACGGTTTGATATTGGCATCGTTCAGGTTTTGTTTTGAGTAAATTTTCTTGGACATTGTTGTACATATCAAGATCAAGGTTTTGATAACACAAATGTTCAAGGTTATCAGCCATCTCATTCATACCCACAAGCCGTGCCATGGGTACAAAGATATCAAAGGTTTCTTGTGCAATACGCGCACGCTTATCTGGGCGTAATGCGCCAAGCGTGGTCATATTATGATAACGATCTGCCAGTTTAATAATAATGACACGTGGATCTTGTAGAGTGGCTTGTAGAATTTTTCGGAAACTTGCAGCTTTGTTATATTCTTTATCACTTGAATGGCTAAGTTTAGTTACACCATCAACCAGTTCGGCAACTGTTCGTCCAAACTTATTGGCAATATCATCTTTGCTGAAATCGGTGTCTTCAATCACGTCATGTAGCAGGGCAGCCATGAGCGTTTCTGCATCCATTCGCATATGGGCAAGAATGCAACTGACCGCAATCGGATGCAAAATGTAGGGTTCACCGCTTTTACGCGTAATACCATCGTGTGCTAGATCGGCATAATCACAGGCCAAAAGAACACGCTCGATTTCGCTTGGTTGAAGATAAGCGTCGATAATTATATTGAGCTGTTGCTTAGCTTGGCTGACCTGTGGGCCTGGCATAAAACACCTATTAAAAATCTAAAAACTGACAAATATTTTTCCAATCTAGTAATGAAAACGATCTTGCTTAACTTGTCAATTTTTCAAAAGAGGAAAACATTATTTTTTTTAACAAATATTTGTTAATTTGTCTAATGATTCACAATATTTTTTTAAATAAAAAAGCCCGATTAGAAAACCGGGCTTTTAGGGTTGTTTAATCTTATTGAAAAGAGAAACCATCCAAGTTTAGATTATTTGCAGAAAGTGCCATATCAAGACTAGACGTTTGATAATCCTGCTCACGTTGTTTTAGGATATCTTTGTTGACATGACCAACTGCAATTTCACGTAAAGCTACAACAGTAGGTTTATCATTATCCCACTCAACAGTAGGTTCAATGCCTTGACGTGCCAATTGACGCGCGCGTTTGCTTGCCACTAGTACAAGCTCAAAGCGGTTGTCTACATGGTCTAAACAATCTTCAACGGTTACGCGTGCCATAGGGGTTCTCGTTATGGGTAAATTCTAAATAGACTGCACAGTATAAAATGCTTTCACTATAGACTCAAGGTTTTCTATGGATGGTGCTCTTTTAGACACAACAACCTATTGAATTTATAGAAAAAATAAATGAATTATGCAGGTGCCATAAACACATTTAAGTACGATTTAGCTGATATGGGCGTTATTTGCTTTGTGGCGTGATTAATTTTTCAATCAAGACCTGATGACGCTGACTTTGCTGGCTGAGCTTTAAACGATTGGCATTAATGACCGATTCAAGATCATGTAAGGCTTTATTAAAGTCATCATTGATGATGATATAATCAAAGTTGACATATTGCTGCATATCTTCAACGGCACAGCTTAGACGATGTTCAATTACCTCAACCGTATCTGTACCGCGATTTGACAAGCGCTGACGTAAATCAAATTGTGTCGGTGGTAAGATGAAAATCTGTTTCGATTCAGGAAAAAGTTTACGAACTTGCTGCGCGCCTTGCCAGTCAATTTCGAGTAAAACATCATGACCCTTAGCAAGTTGTTCTTTTACCGTGGCTTGAGCCGTTCCATAATAGTTACCAAAAACTTCAGCAAACTCAATAAAACCACCTTCATTGACTTGACTCAAAAAGTTATCTTGAGTGGTAAAATGATAATGAACGCCATCAAGTTCGCCAGGGCGCTGACCACGGGTCGTATGAGAAACAGAAACGTGTAAATTACTGACACGCTCAAGCAATGCTTTCACGAGAGATGTTTTGCCTGTTCCCGATGCCGCAGAAACGACAAACAATAGACCCGACATGATATTTTTCCTGATATGATAAAATATCTTCTCTATTTTAGAGTAGACGACCATCAAACAAAACAGTTTTTGTAAATTGTTTACATATAATTGATCAAGTTTTTCCAAAAAATGTTATGAACGCTGAGGACACTATGGAAATTGTATTGGCTAATCCACGAGGCTTCTGCGCAGGTGTAGACCGTGCAATTGCCATCGTCAATCGAGCTTTGGAGTGTTTTAATCCACCCATTTATGTTCGCCACGAAGTGGTACATAACAAGTTTGTGGTGGATGACTTACGTCAGCGTGGAGCAATTTTTGTCGAAGAACTTGATGAAGTTCCAGATGATAATATTGTTATTTTTAGCGCACATGGCGTGTCTAAAGCAGTACAGCAAGAAGCTGATCGCCGTGGCTTAAAAGTTTTTGATGCAACTTGTCCTTTAGTAACAAAAGTACATATTGAAGTAACGAAGTATGCCCGTGAAGGTACTGAAGCCATTCTTATTGGTCATGAAGGACATCCCGAAGTTGAAGGGACAATGGGACAATATGATAAGAAAAAAGGTGGTGAAATTTATTTGGTGGAAGATGAGGATGATGTCGCTGCTTTGGCTGTTAAATATCCTGAAAAAGTTGCTTTTGTCACACAAACCACCTTGTCGATTGATGATACAGCTAAAGTAATTGATGCTTTGCGCCAAAAATTTCCATTGATTCAAGGGCCACGTAAAGATGATATTTGCTATGCCACGCAGAATCGTCAAGATGCAGTACGTGATTTAGCAACTCAGTGTGATGTAGTACTTGTTGTTGGTTCACCAAACTCCTCAAATTCCAACCGTCTACGTGAACTTGCCGAGCGGATGGGAAAACAGGCTCACCTTGTCGATAATGCAGATGAGTTGAAGCAAGAATGGTTTAACGAGACCAGTAAAATTGGTGTGACTGCTGGTGCATCAGCACCCGAAATTTTAATTAAACAAGTGATTCAGCGTTTGCAAGACTGGGGTGCAACATCACCACAAGAATTGAATGGTCGTGAAGAAAATATTACATTTAGTTTACCAAAAGAATTGCGGATTCAAATAACGCAAGCTTAGACTTATATCTTAAAGATGATACGGATAGCTGATGTTTTGCAGTTATCCGTTTTTTTATACCCTTTGTCATCCATGTATTGGTTTTGTAAAAAACTAAGCTATGATTTGTAAGAGGGTAAAGTTTTGTTATGGGGGGGGTATGAATAAAAATAAAGGATTCACTTTAATTGAATTAATGGTCACGCTTGCGATTTTTGCAATTATTGCGGCTATGGCGGCACCATCTTTTGGGAAAATGGTTACTCGTCAAAAATTAAATAGTAATACTCGGGCATTTGTCAGTGCTTTTAATTTAGCAAAGTCTCAAGCCGCTACTTTAAGAGAATCTGTAGTTGTTTGTCCAAATAAAAGCCCCGCAGGTTTAGACTATACTCGTAAGAAATGTGCTGAAGATGCAATTCCAAATTATGCAAGTTTAACGGCTATTAATAAGATCAATGCTCAGGAAAACCGTGTGATTTTAGTTGCAGTTGATAAAAATGTGGAATTGAAGTCAGGCAGTACAACAAAAGTTGTTTTTAATGAAGTTGGTTCTAGCGGTTCTGAGCAGACAATGAGTCTGTGTGCAGGGAAAGAATTGCGAACATTAACGATTTTGGCATTAGGTAATGTCACACAGACAACAGGAACCTGTTAAATGATAATAATAAAACATCAAAAAGGTGTAGGCCTTATGGAAGTATTAGTCGCATTACTTTTGCTTGCTATCGGTGTGTTGGGTTATACGGCTTTACAACTAAGGGCTGTAGATGCATCTTCTGAAGCTTTATCTCGCTCTCAGGGAATGCTTGTTTTAAGAGGTTTGGCTGAAAATATTCGTGCTAATCCAGCAGGGCAGGTAAACTATCCAACAGCAGTGCGTAGTTATACAAAGAGTGCAGTTGCACCAAGTGTTCCATCTGTAAATTGTTTTAATCCTACAGTGGCTTGTACGCCAGAACAAATGGCAACTTATGATGCTTATAATGTTGCAAAGTCAGCATTCGATATAGGTATGACTGTAACGATGGCAGATTGTCCAGGTGTTTCGGTTGCACCAATTAAGCGCCAATGTTTATTTATTGGATGGGACGATACTACTTTTACTGCAACAGAAACGGCTGCTGATGTAACCAGTTGTATGTCTAGTGCAGGTATTTATGTGCCATCCTCTAGATGTCTCATGATGGAGGCATATTAATGAATATTCAAAAAATGGATAAGAATATACAAAGTGGTTTTACATTATTAGAGTTAATGATTGCATTAGCATTAGGTTTAATCATTTCTGCTGCGGCAATTCAGTTATTTATCGGTGGTTTTTTAACATCGAGGATGCAAGAAGCAAATGCTGAATTGCAAAATAGTGGTATTTTTGGTTTAGATTACATTGCGCGAGATATTCGACTTGCAAATTACGGTGTTACTCGTCCTGATTTAAATGATCAAACACCATGGGGTGGTATTGTTTTAACTGCAATTAATGCAACTGATACTTCGACGAATATTCCTTATCCGACAGTAGCACCATTTGTTTCGGCGGGCTTGTTAAGTCATAGCGTAGGCACTGGTGAAACAGTGAGTAGCGTTAAAAATGAATGGCAAGGTCTGTCAAATGTAAATGTGTCAAGTGACCAACTTACCATTCAATTTGTTGCACCAAATGCTATGGTAAATTGTGAGGGTTTGGATGTACAAGAGGGAGATTATGTTGTTCAGCGTTATTTTTTGCGCCGTGATCCTGCTGATGCGAATACACCAACTGCAGCTGGAACAGCAGCTGTTGCACAGCCAGCATTGATTACGGGTTTTGGTGGTGCAGGTCAAATTATTATGCCTCGTGTGGATCACTTTACAGTTCAATTAGGGGCTCGAAGTGCAAATAATAATTTAGGTTATTATACAATTAATGAGTATCGTAAAGTAGCAAAAGCAGCCCGTGCAAAAGTTCCAGCAGAAGTAGCACCAAGAATAGTTTCTATAAAAATGGCAGTCTTAGTGAGATCGCTTGATGATACTAAAAACAAAAATATAGATTTAACAAAGGCGATACCAATGTTGAATCAAAATGTCACATTAACAGATGATAAAACTCAATATGCAAGAAGGGTGTATGCAACATCTATTGCGATTCGTAATGGTATGGGGGTGCCTAAATGAATATCAACTCTAGATTAATGAGGCACTCTCAACGTGGTGCAACTATGATTGTTGTTTTAATTATGCTGGTTTTACTGACACTCGTTGGGATTATGGGCATACGTACAGCAATGACTTCTTTAAGTATTGCAACGAATAGCCAAGTTGGGCAGTTAGTTTCTCAAAGTGGTGATACGCCTACTAATTATTTTTTAAATGGTTCTGATTATCAAAGTTTAACAACTTTAACGACAGTTGTTGGACAAGCAATTGCTTTACATAAAGAGAGACCTGGGCGCGAAGTGGTTTTCTGTTATAGACCGACAGGAAAAGAAAGAATTGATAGTGCATTTGATACGACAGTTCTAATACCACCTGAGAAAAGTGAGGATCCATACACAAAAGCAACGATTGATTCGGTTTATACAGACAGAGCAGGTTTTTGTGATTTAACTAAAGATTTTGGTAGCTCACGTGAAGCTGTGGTGACACAAGTCTCGGTAAAAGTTGTTTCGGAACCAGGTTCTGTCATCGGAGCTGCTTTGGAGAGGGGGTCTAATCAAGCTGTTGGAGCTACAGAAACTAAAGATAAAGTTGAAGCGACTGTTCGTGTTACTTCCACTGCAATTATGCCAAGTTTTGCGAGAGAAAGTATTTCAGATATTCAGCAAAAATGCATAGGTAATGGCAGTAATGTGGGATACATCAATGACAATCTTGGGGCAGATTTGACAGGTAAGATGACTGTAGCAGGTTGTTTATCAAGTTATGGAATTCCATTAAGTACACAGGTTCAGGAATTTGAACTTAGAACTCGTGATATTCAAACTGAAGCACCGATTTAAATTGGGAGAATGGAAATGAAAAATCAAAAAAATAGGTTCATTCCTGAAATGAAGCACACACAATTGAGTCGGGGAATAACATTTGCTTCAGCTTTTATGGGGACAATGTTAATAACCTCTTCTGTTGTACAGGCAAGTGATTTACAGATTTATGCGAACCCAACAGCAGGTAAAAAAACAATTGTGATGATGTTGGATACATCTGGTTCAATGAGTCCTTCTCAGAATAACTATCGTGAAGATCGGATTCAAACTTTAAAGAATGGGATGAATACTTTTCTAAATAGTACGAACCCTATTTTAAATGATGTTCGAGTAGGTCTTGGACATTATTCGGTTGGTGGGAATGGTAAGTCAAGTCGAATATTGGTGGCTGCTGAACCACTAGGAGTGGCTGGTTCAGCACAACGTATTGCATTAAAAAATGCTATTGCAAATTTATCAGCCTCTGGTGGTACACCAACAGCACATGCATATGCAGAAGCAGCAGCATATCTGATGGGGACAACAACTACAGGTACTGGAGAAATTGCCAAATATATTTATCGACAACAAGATCAAACAACGAATTATTATTCTTGTCCTACAGGCTATCCTTATTTTAGCTCTTCAAATGCTCGATGTTATGTACGATCAAATTTTTCAGGTGGTAATGTTAAAGCCACTTTAACGAAGACAGAAACCGTTACTAATTATTATTCATGTAGTAGTTATAATAATACCGATGTAAATAATGGAATTCAAAGTTGTGCAACTTGGGTAAAACTTACAAATAATCCTTCAGCAGATGAATTGGCTAAGTATGAAGTATTAGAAACATCTGAAGGTATTATCTACACTCAAGGTGAGATCCAAGTTACAGGAAATAATGCTGATAGTGGATTTAATAACTCTATAAGTGCTGTTAAAAGTGGTGGGAATTATATCTCTCCATTACCAGCACAAGCAGATAGAGTAAGTTGTGATGGTCAGGGTGTATATGTTTTATCCGATGGTGCTGCGAATAACAGTACCACTGCTCGTTCTACAACTATTATGCGAACAGCTTTGGCTGATAAGGGTTCAGGCTTTAGTTGTACAGGAGGGCTTTCAGGTGGTGGAACAGGAAGTTCATGGGATTGTATGGGAGAATTCGCAAAAAAACTTTTTGATGCGAATAAAAATCCAACAGGAGTTTCTATCCAGACTGCATTTGTTGGGTTTGGTAGCGATATGAATAGCCTCACCCAGTCGTATGTGCAAAATGCATGTAGATTGAGTTCTAGAACGCAAGCAGATCGAAGTGGTGATGATGCTTGTTCACCAGGTAAGGGAGCTTATGCTGTTAATTCGCCTGGTTATGGTAATGGTGGTTTTTTTACAACTCAATCAGCATCGGGTGTTACGGATAGTGTAATTGCATTTATTAACAACTTAGGTAAAGCTCCTTTAGAACCATTAACTACAGGGGCAATTTCTGTTCCAGTAGATAATCTAAACCCTTCAGGGCTTCAGCCTTATGGTTATTTGCGTGGTTTAGAGCCTAATCCTCAAAGTAGTGAAGTTGTTTGGGCTGGAAATCTTAAAAAATATCAAGTTGTGCAAACTGGAAATAATGCGGGTGCATTTGCTGCTGCGGGAGGGTCTTTGGTTTATAACTCTCAAGGTGGATTTAATAGTGGCACCAAAGACTTGTGGAACAGCAACAGCGTATATAGTGGAAAAAGTTATAATGACGGCGGTATTGTTCGGTTAGGTGGTGCATATTCAAAAGTTCCAATGCCAATACTAGGGCAAGCTGAAAATTTAGCTTTAGTACCTCCGCAATATGCTTATACTGCTAATGCGAATGCAGTCCGTAATTTGTTTACAGATGTAAAAGTGGATGGAGGCAGTATATTAACATCCGCGACTAATGGTTCCTCATTACTGCAAGTTCCTGGAGGAACTGTTCCTGAAAGTAGTACTTCTAGTTATGTATTATCACAGTTTAAAACTCAAACAACATTAAAAGATTTTCCTATTGCCACAAAGATCAAGCTACTCAATTATCTTGGTTATAGTGTTCCATATGATGAAACTGATGAAGATTTGGTTTTGCCTACTACATTAGAAGTGCCTAATTCTCCTCACCTTTCTATGGGCGGAAGTATTCATTCATTACCTGTACAATTAACTTATTCGGGAACATTAGATCAGGCAGGCAATTTAACAACAACGCGTAGTCAATCTGTACTTTACGGTACAATGGATGGTGGTTTACATATTGCAGATAGTGCGACAGGTAAGGAGCAAATGGTCTTTGTACCATCTGAACTTTTACGTAATAATGTAGCTTCAAAAGGCTTAGTTAGAGGGCAAACAGATACTAACTCTCCTGTGTCTGGTACAGATGGAATGTGGATCTCTGATTCAACGTATAAAACACAACGGGCTTCCTCTACAGGTGAAACTAGTACTGTTAAAGCGTTGAAAATGAATATTTATGGCGGTATGCGTATGGGAGGGGAGAGTTATTACGCACTGAATGTTCTAACGCCATCGAGCCCTAAATTACTATTTAGACTCGGAAAAGATGTTACCGGTTTTAATCGTATGGGTCAGTCTTGGTCTAAGCCAGTACTCGCAAATGTTCGTATTAAGGGTGAAAATAAGAGGGTAGTGATTGTTGGTGGTGGTTATGATCAATGTTATGAAAACCCAAATTTTGCATTAAGTTCAGCAGTGTCTAATACGGATTACCCAGATACGGCATGTAATAATAAAGCTCAGGCGCAAGGTAACGCTGTATATATGGTTGATGCAGAAAAAGGTGATTTACTTTGGTCTGCGACATTTAGTAGCGCTACTGCAGATGGTGACAAACAATATTTGAAACATAGTATTGTGAGTCGTGTCAGTGCGATTGATCGCGATGCTGATGGTTTAATTGACAATATTTATTTTGGTGATTTGGGTGGGCAAGTATTCCGTGCTGATTTCGATAATAACCAAACGAAAACAGGGTCTACCTATAGTGCATTTGGGGTACGTGTAAAGCGTATAGCAAATCTTGCAAGCAATGATACAACGAATAACAGTGGGTGGGATTATACGGGAAGTAAAGCACCTCGTTTTTATGAGGCACCGACATTAACTATTCATGATGAGGGGGCTAATACTTTCCTTGTGGTTGGTGTGGCTTCTGGAAATAGAAGTACACCTTTGGATGTTGTACCAACAGTTGGACGAGAGAAACTTTTACCATCGACAGCTTTAAGTGGCAGACCTGTAAATAATGTCTATGGTTTAATTGACCGAGATTTTGTAAATATAAATTTAATGAAACCGAATGTGACTTTACTTACGAGTAGTCTAACCTTAGATAGCTTGCAGAAAAATCCTCAGAAGTTAACAGGTAAAATTGGAGATTATTTCTTTAAAGCAACAGGTGCTAAGAATGGTTGGTATAGATCATTATCCAGTATGAGTGATGGTACTGAGCGGGGTGGAACAGCATTTCGCGTTGCTGGTGGTATGAAAGCTTATGAAGAACCATTTGCTATTACTGGAAATTTAATTATTCCTGTCTATGATCCACAAGGAACTGGTGTAGCAGGGCAAGACCCATGTAAACCGCGTGTCGTTGGTGAGACAGATCGTCAATTATTTTGTTTGCCATATGGCGTTTGCTTGAAAGCTGATGGCACAGTAGATGGTGGTGCTAGTGGAATGGAAAGTAAAACGGGTTTTCAAACTAAAAAGACAGATTGCCCTGATGGTGCTGCGGAATGTAATGCCAATGTAATAGGGACGGGTATTCGTGGGTTAGCTATGGCACCGATTACCAGTACAACTGGAGCGGCCTGCCCAGATAAAACATTAGCAGGAAATGAAAAAGGCACTGGAAAATGGACATGCCAGCAAATTATCAACCCGACGAAATGGTATGATAAATGGATAAAATAATTTATAAATTGAGTTCATTGCTGAATTTGCCTTTGGTTACTAGCAGAAATGCTAGTAACCAAGAGGCAAAGCAATCAGGCTTCACACTTATTGAGTTAATGGTTGTTATTGTGATTATTACGATTTTTGCAGTAATTGCCATACCATCGTATCAACAATATGCTCGTAAGGCTGATGCCTCGGCAGCTGAACAAGAAATTCAGAAAGTTGCTGAACAGCTTGAGCGTTTCAAATCTAAAAATTTTACTTATCGTTGTTTTGATCCAAAGTATATTTATGGTCAGACTGTGAGTACATCAGGCAGTAATAAATGTAAAAATAATGATCCATTAACTGATATTAATTTACCAACGGGTGCGACAGGTACAAATATTAAGTACATCATTACCATTATGGATTTACAAGACACAAGCAAAAAACTTACAGATGATGGTGCAATTGGGCGTAGCTATGCAATAAAAGCATTATCAAAAGAAGCAAATAATAAAAATTATACTTATTTATTAACAAGTACAGGTTTGCGTTGTAAGAATAAAACATCAGCAAATGTTTTATATACAGATTGTGGGTCTGCAACAAATGGAATGGAGGGGTGGTGATGAATCGAAGCGGATTTACATTGGTAGAAATGATGATAGTCGTTGCTATTATTGGTATTCTCGCAGCAATCGCTTATCCGTCATATATACAGTATGTTAAAAAAACGGTGGTGTTTCAAAAAGTATGCTGACATTAAATGAAACCATTATTGATGTAAAA
>CAXYZD010000048.1:0-16511 GCA_964293455.1 uncultured Acinetobacter sp.
GAGCATCCGCCTTCTAAGTGGATGGCCACAGGTTCAAGTCCTGTATGGCGCGCCATTATTGCCTGAATGGGATCTATTTAAAATAGTGGAATTACATCGATTTATCTAAGTAATAAATAACAAATGACAATAAAAATATTATTATTCAACAACTTGTTTGAGTTTTTGTTTGATATTGTAAATGAGATAGTATAGATTTTAGTTTTAAAATTAATTCAAGGCATAAGCAATGGGATTTCAAACTAAAGTAAATAATGGCTTGTCACTTGGTAAGCAAAACATGCATCTAATTGGTTATGTTGCAGATGGTGTTAATTGTGCAGCATATTTCAAGTCAAGTCTGATAACTGATGAAAATGGTGCAATTGATAGATATGAGGTTATGCATCTTCTTTTGGCTAAGCACTCCGCAGGTACTGACATCTTACTTCACGCTGTATCAAATATTGGTCTGCAAGAAGTAGAAGCGATCTAAATCCATAGAATTACTAATAATTAAAGCTCCTTCGAGGGTTTTTTTATGCCTGAATTTTAAACCTATCGAATTCGAAACCTTTAAACCTGCTATATGTTTTACATAGATCAGCCTAATTATGTGATTTAGTCACCACCCCTTATTAGGTGTATTACACCAAATTAAAACCATATCGTTGAGGAAAACCATATGCTCCAATTTTTAAAATGCTTATTGGGCTTTCACGGTGTGACTGAAATTTATCATTGCAAGGATGGTGAATTAAAAGTCTGCCGAGATTGTCTTAAGGTTAAAAACTAACTTGCCGAACGTATTACGGCACATAAAACCCCGTCGCATTCTAGATGTTGATGGGGTTTTCTTTTCTTATAGGTGGTGAATATGGGTATAGTCAAAGCAAAATGGAACATTGAAAGATACGGAATCTAAATCACCAAATGGCAGGCATTGTCACGTGGATTGATGTCACGTAATGATATGATGCTTGTTGGCAAGAAGATTAAGCAATTAAAAAAATGGTCGAAGAATCTAAGGAATATGCTAAATACGTGATTTAATTAAGTCCAAAATTATATTTTTAATGTGATCGAGTATTGTAATTATTGGTATATCATGCATTTGGTTTTAATAATTAAGGATTTTGTAATATGAGTATTTGGATTGCCGATAAAGATAAGTATGGTGAATATCAGTTCGATGAAAGAATTTGGCCGAATTGGTATACACCAGAAACCATCAACGTCTCCCATCTCGTGTATTACCGCAATATAATTAAAAATTCAAATATTACTTATTACCTATACACATCTACAGAATTAAATACTAAAGATTTAGAAGAACTTAAAAGGGATTGGTTGAGTTTTTGTGTACCGGAATAAGAAAATTTATTGCAACCACCTTCGGGTGGTTTTTTAATGGGTGAAATATATGGATGCTGACAGCTATTTTTGGAAAACCAAGAAACGCCCACTAAAAACAAAGCCTCGCACCAAACCATTACCTAAAGCCAAAGAAAAATATTTAGAAGCAGAAGAAACCTTATTTCAAGAATTAGAAGAACACCTGATTGGCTATGAACGCAAGTTTCAATTTGAATCAACCAAGAATTGGCGATTTGATTTTTATATTGTGAAGTTGAGACTTCTTATAGAAATAGCAGGTAGTCCTTGGGCTGTTGGGCGTGGTGGTAAGAAGATAGCAAATGCCTTTAATAAATATGATTTGGCTGAAGATATGGGCTACACATATGTACGTTTTGAGCCTCATCAAATTGAATCAGGTTATGTAATTAATTGGATTCAAAGTCAGTTAGAGAGATTAGAAGACAGTGGCTTAGAAGTTTGAAAAAATGTGTTTTTAATTAATTTGGTTGTTTTGAAGTGTGAATTTTTGGGTGGTTTTTAGTAAATTGTATTTGGTACCTAAAATACGGTATCATATTAATCATTAATAGTGTTTTTCACATTTAGGGTATATCCCATGAGCCATGCAAACCCAGCACCTGATATTAAGTATCTATATAATGTGATAGGGAAAGGCGGGAAAAAAAATCTAAAAAATGAAGAGTTTAATAAAAGAAAATTAATTCATATTGTTAGAAGCTTAGCAGTAGATGACCCTATACAAGCACAATGTGATCAATCGAGTGTAGAAGCTTACTATAATCATTATGATATAGCGGTTGATATTTTAAAAAATGTGTTGAAATTGACGAATAATCAATCTTATATTGCGTGGGAAAAGTTATTAAAGCTTTATATTGAGACAGCAGATATCGATGCTTTTATTGCAACCTACCGATTGGCATTGAAACAAAAATTTGAGAATACTCAAGAATTGGATGCTCTACTAGAACATATGGTATCCACCTATCTTGTTGCAGATTCATATGGTGATGCTCAATTGGATTTAAAATTAAGTGAGTTTGATAAATACAGCGTGTACGAAAGAATACACCAAACTCAGCAATTGGGTATTTCTTTACCTGTTTATAGAAAACTCATGGCATTATTTTATCAAGAGTTTTATGCACAATATAATGGTAAAACTCAATCTTTCTTTAATTACGAAGCTCAGGATTTAATCATAACCGTACATACAGCCATTGATAATGCTCAAGAATTATTTGATTTTAACAGCCATTTACAAGATAGAATTATGGAATGGTATGCAGAAGCTAATGAAGAAGAGAGACAGCAAATAGATAAAGTGGTGATCTATGTCAAACACAGCACTTTTTTAATAAAAGAAAGTGAGTTTGTTGCTTAAATGGATACTCAAGACTTTTATACTGTTGCTAAAAATTTACATGATGTAAATACTGAAAAAGATGAAGCAACTAATCGCACTGTGGTTGGGCGTGTATATTATGCAGTGTATTTAGCTACACGAGATTGGATAGACCAGCGTTTTTCTGCTGAAATAAAAGAAGTTGAGGGTAATTCTCATGAAAAATACACCAACTGCTTATTAGTACTTCAACGTAAAAATATGGATTTAACACTCAGTCGTTTTAGTCGAGAATTGAAAGTGCTAAAAGAAGAACGTCATTTTGCCGATTATCAGTTTAATCCTAAAGACAAGCAAACCCATGTCAGCACTCAAGCAAGTTTATTATTAGGCAAAAAACTTTTAGATGATTTAGATGTTTTAAAACAGAAATATCTTTAGTGAGAAGTAAAGATGACCCACCTAATGGTGGGTTTTTTATTGGATGAAATATGGAACAGATCCGACCATTTCCACCGACAGAACTGATTGACCAAGCTGAGGCGGAAGAAACAATACGCCTTGCGCCCGCCGTGGATCTAAAAGAATGGGTTGTTAAGAATTGGCTGACCATTGGTGGTGAACTTCATAACCCTGACCATGATCATATTGCTGAGCTAATTCACGATGACGAAACCTTTCTTGCATTCGCTTGGGCATCATCTGCTGCTATGGCTAAAAAGCGTATGGTACTCGGTCAATGTGAAAAGGTGATGCTCAACCAAGGTGGATGGAAAAAGGCGCGTCAGGAACAGCAGATGCGAGATTGGTTTGGATTTGTCCCTGTTTATCTTATTACTGTTGATGCAAGTTATTGTGAGAATACGACTGATCGTGAATTTTGCAGACTCATCGAGCATGAGCTATACCACATCGGTGTAGAGCGTGATGAAGATGGTGAGCCGATCTATAGTGACCACACAGGCCTACCTAAGCATTACTTGGCAGGGCATGACGTGGAAGTATTCTTCGGTGAGACCAAAAGATGGGGTGCTGACGAATCAGTCAAACGGCTTATTGAAATTGCGAAGAATGCGCCGTTTGTATCAGAAACTAATATTTCAGCGTGTTGTGGAACGTGTGTGATTAATTGAGCCTACGGGCTCTTTTTTTTGGCTAGCTTGCATGACGTAGCATGACAAAGGTGAGTTTATGGCAGCACTAAAAGAGCCTGTAAAAATGTTTATAGTTCAGTCTCTTGCTTGCTTTGAAACCCCTCAACAAGTGGCTGATGCTGTCATGCAAAGATATGGTATCGAAATTGACCGTAGACAATGTGAAAATTACGATCCAACAAAGTTTGCAGGTCGCAATCTAAGTAAAAAATTAAAAGAGCTTTTTGAGCGTACACGCAAAGATTTTCGGAAGAATATCGAAGACATTGCCATTGCAAACAAGGCATTTCGCCTTAATGAGCTTCAAAAAATGTATGACGATTCAGGACGCAATAAGCGAGCAAAACAAAATCTACTCAAGCAAGCTTTTCAAGAAACCGATGGGCGTGTTACCAAGCAAGAAATCACAGGTGCTAACGGCGGTGCGATTAAGACTGAGAATGAACAAAAACAATCTCAACCTAAACACACCCCTGAAGAACTTGCAAAAATGACACCTCAGGAGCTTTCACGATTAGTGATTACAGGTAAGTTATGACGTATGCATTAGAGGAAATCGCACCACTCATCAAAGAGTGGACAGTGAATATGCGTTTGCCTGAGGTTGTGGCTGAAATGACGCGCCGTTATTACTACAAGGCTGTGATTGAGCAAAATGATTTGAGTCGGCAGGCAGAGATTTACAAATGTAAGACTGATCCAATCCATTGGTTTAATCATTGGATATGGACCTATGATCCGCGTGGTATGTCTTTTGGTTTACCTGCCAATATTCCTTTCGTACTTCGCCCTAAACAGGTGGAATTAGTCGATTGGCTTTTAGAACGTGAAAATACACAGACCCATGGCTTAATTGAGAAAAGCCGTGATGAGGGCATGTCATACGTTGTCTTGGGCTTTTTCCTGCATCGTTGGCTGTTTGTGGAAGGTTTTGCAGGAGGTGTAGGAAGTCGTAAGGAGGAACTTGTAGATAAAAAGGGAGATCCTAAAACGCTACTGCATAAGTTCCGCGATATGTTCTCTAAAATGCCTGATTGGATGAAACCTCAAGGTTTTGTCGAGAAAGTGCATGATAACTATATGCGGATCATTAACCCGGATAACGGCGCAACGATTACAGGTGAAGCAGGGGACAATATTGGTCGTGGTGGACGTACCACAATGTACTTCCTTGATGAATGGGCATTCGTAGAACGTCAGGAAGCCGTTGACGCTGCTATTTCGCAAAACACCAATGTGCATATCAAAGGATCTACCCCCAACGGTATTGGTGATCGATTCTATCGTGATCGTTTTAGCGGACGTTACGCCGTGTTTACGATGCCTTGGAGAGCTAATCCTGATAAGAATTGGACAGTTTCATACAACGGTAAAGAGATCCATCCATGGTATGAAAAACAGTTGGCCACACTTGATGATGTAGTACTGGCGCAGGAAGTAGATATCAACTATGCAGCATCAGTTGAAGGTGTATTGATTCCAAGTGCTTGGGTGCAAGCCTCTATTGATGCGCATATTAAGCTTAAGATTCGACCATCAGGTGAGCGTATTGGTGGTCTTGATGTTGCAGATGAAGGTAGGGATAAGAATTCGTTTGCAGATCGTCATGGTGTTGTCTTGCAGTACTTAGATACATGGTCAGGTGTTGGTGACGATATATTTGGGACCACACAAAAAGCGATTGATATTAGCCTGGAGCGTAATTTAAATCATTTTCTTTACGATGCTGATGGTTTGGGCGCTGGTGTACGCGGTGATGCACGAGTAATTAATGAGCTGAATCAAGAAAAGGGCATTCCTAAAATTGATGTGGATCCATTCAGGGGTTCGGGTTCTGTATTTGAGCCTGATGAAGAAATGGTTGAGGCGCGGAAGAATGTTGATTTCTTTGCAAACCTTAAGGCACAAGCGTGGTGGTCATTACGATTGCGCTTCCAAAATACATATCGGGCATTGAATGGCATGGAGTTTGATCCTGATGCAATTATCTCATTATCAAGTGCAGATCTACCAAAGACCGAGCTTGAAGCATTAACAACTGAACTATCTCAACCCACTTACACCAAAAATGGTGCAGGCAAGATTCTAATCAATAAACAACCCGATGGTGCCTCATCTCCAAACAGAGCAGATTGCGTCATGATTTGCTTTAGTGGGGTTGAGGGGCGTAAAGGTCTTAAACCTGCGGGTGCAGGTAGTCGAGTTTTTTAATTCATAGGTAAATACATGGCAAAGTCAAATAAAGGCAAAGCGTCAAAAAAGGCTTTGTCTAGTGGAAGCTTATCTTCTCAAGAAGCTGTAACTCGATTTTTGGTTAATTTTGGTCGTCAACCTGATACGGATGAGGTGTTAAGAAAGGCAGGTATTCAACGTCACAAATTAAGAATCATGATGGATGATGATGAGATAGCACAAACAACCGAAACTCGGTTAGATGCGTTACTTGCTGCACCCTTTAGACTTGAACCAAATGATACTAAAGAAGCCGAATTATTGAGCCTAATGATTAAAGAGTGGTATTACGAAATTGTTTCTTGTGGCTTGAATGCATTATTTTTTGGTTACTCAGTTCAGGAGGCAGTATATGAGCTGAAGCCAGAAGGCTATATTGGTATCGAGTGGATCGGCGAAAAACCAATGCAATGGTTTGAACCCAAAAATGACGGGCGCTTGGTATATAGGCAAGATGGTACATCTACAGAACAAGAAGTAGATCAGGTGTTCAAGTTCTTCTTAACCCGAAGAAAAGCTTCTTTTGAGTTTCCTTATGGAAAAGCCTTACTAGCTACATTGTATTGGTTGTATTTCTTTAAACAAAATGGCTTTAAGTTTTGGGCGAAATTTTTAGAACGTTTCGGAACACCTATTTTATTAGGCAAGATCAAAAGCAAAAATACCACGACCAGTGATATGAACAATGCCTTGCTTACAGCTCATGCTCAAAGTGTTCTATCTATTGATGGACAGGATGATGTGGAGGTACTTGGAACATCAGGGGCGAGCGGAACGGCAGGTGCGGCATTTGAGTCATTCAACAATCAGTTGCTTCGCCAAATCCAAAAGGTTGTTTTAGGGCAAACACTCACATCAGGTAATGATGGTGGGGGTAGTCGAGCATTAGGACAAGTGCATGAAAATGTACGAATGGATAAGCTCAAATCAGATATTCAGCTTGTAACACCAACTTTACAAGCGATAGTTGATGCTCTGTGCGCATTGAATAATTGGGGTGAATACAAGGTGATGCTTGGTGAGAAACCAAAGCCACTAAATAAAGACCAAGCTGAACGTGATGCACATCTAAAAAATGCCGGAGCAAATCTAACACCACAGTACTTTCAGCGTGAATACGGTTTGCAAGACGGTGATGTTGAGGTGACACCTATAAGTGACATTAAGGTGACACCTCAATTTAGCGCCGTACCTAAGCAGGCTTTTAATTTCAAAGCAGGTGTGCAGCAGATTACCCCTGAGCAACAGGAGCTTGAACAAACAGCACATGATCAGCCTAAAGTTCTTATGATGGATAAGCAGCTGCAAAAGATTGTGCAGGATGCTAAAGATCATAATGACTTAATGACCAAGCTCTATTCAGCAACCAAAGGCGCTAATGTCGATGAGTTTGAAATTGTCATGTCTAAAGCGCTATTTATGGCAGATGTAATGGGTTATGTGCATGCACAGCAAAGGAAATAAACATGGTCGATTATGTGGATGCTTTGCGCTATGCGAGAGAACGAAACATCATTTTAGCCGATGAGTTTTATTCTCTTGATCTGAATACACGTCAATATGCAGGGACAGTCAGTCGTTTAGCCGCCGTGGAGCAAATTAAAACCGTACTAAGATTGGTGGATGATTCGCTTGAAAGTGGTGGTACATTTCAAGAGTTTAAAAAACAGGTCGAAGCGGAAGGCATTGAACTGAGTGAGCATCATCTTGCTAATGTGTACCGCACCAATATGCAGAACGCTTATGCACATGGGCGTTGGCAACAGCAACACAAGGGTAAAGAGCATCGTCCATACCTGAAATATACAGCGATCAATGACAGTCGGACACGTCCTACACATTTGGCTTTAGATGCGGTGATTCGTCATATTGATGATCCATTTTGGCAGACTCACTATCCACCTAATGGATATCAGTGTAGATGCTCAGTGTTGGCGATTACTGAAAAACAGGCATTAAGATCGGGCATTACAGATGATGATCAGCTACCCACCAATGTTGTTGATAACGGCTGGTCATTCAGTCCTGCGACTTACAGTAGAAATCTAAATCAAGTGTTAGATCAAAAAATTGACGACAATATTTTGGATGCAACGCAAACCTCTGAATTGTTTGATATGAAAGAAACAGCAGTGGCACATCAACAAGCAAATGACAGTATTCACGAAGCATTGAAACCCCTAACTGATACAAATCGAAAAATTCTTGATGATTTGTTTGAAGATGTGGCAAGTAAAGGGAAAGATATCGCACCGTCCCATGGTCGATTTGTAGTGGAGCTGTCCACTGAAGATGAAATGCTGACTGATTTACTGAAAGAGTCTGTCATCAAAAAGGGTCAGGATCGTAAATCTAAGTCTATTTTTGATTGGATGAATGATTCTTTTAACTCAATGCTTAATTTTGCGAAGAATCTTAAAAACAAGCTGACAGGTAATAACCTGAAAGGTTTTGATGCTTTAAATCTGCAAAAAGGTAATGTGATTGGGATTCAGACACCGACATTATTCAAAACCGCTGAAAGTTCGGGTAAGAGCATCACAATTTTGGATATGAAAGGCAGAGCGATTGATCTTGGTAAAATCAATGGTCTTGATGGTGCTTTACTTGCGCCAAATTTGAACCTTGAAGTGGTGAGTGTGACCGATACTGATGTGGTTCTGAAGTACACGGATGATGTTGCTACGAGGTTATTTATCGCTAATAACAGAATTTATCGTTTGTATTAGGGAATAAGAATGAAAGATATTTTAAGAGGCATTAAAAAAGGTGACTTAATTGAATTTGATCTGATTACTAATCCTATTGAAATTGATGAAGTTGATTATTCCGGTGAACATTATGTGCGACTTACATTTAAATGCCACTCAGGGTACTGGGGGTTAGGTTATAAGTGGGATGGAACGCAGCTAGGGAGTGATTGTCTTGCTGAAACTGGTATTCGTGATTCCTTTGATATTGTGAAAGTTACTCGAAAATAAAATGAACTAAATAGATTACCGCCTTAATTGGCGGTTTTTTATTTTTAAGGAAGTGGAAATATGCGTGTTTCAGATATTAATTCTAGCAATAGTGTGAAAGTTGGTGTTGACGTTCAGCTACCCAATTTTATTCGAACCATTACTGTGGAGTCGGCTAAAGAAGAGCAACAAGTACGATCATTCTTAATGGGTGCCTTAAAGATTGATGGAGATGGTTGTCACGCCTTTGGTCGCACTTTTGACTTGGTAAAAGCAATGAAAACGAACCCAATTGCAATAAGTAGTCTAAGTCATTGTGCTGAATGCCAAACATTAGATGATAAGTTGAAAATAATGGAATCCTTAACAACTGCCCTGAACTATGGTGCAAACATTGATGATGATAACCGAAAATTATTGTCTAAAAAGTTGAAAAATATAGTTAAAAGCCTTTAAAGAAAAGTAAACAAATAACCACCTCAAGGTGGTTTTTTTATTGGAGCATGAAAATGCCGAACGAAAATGAACAGCAGGACAAGTATCTATTTGCCTTATCTGCTATCGACATTCCAAAAGTCGAAGAAGGCAAGCGGCGTACATTTGCGGGGACCGCTTATACAGGTGGTCGTGTTGATGGACATTGGTATTGGGGGCGCACAGGTGTGGTCTTCGATCTTGAGGGGATTGAGATTGCAACCCCCACGCCGCTACTTGAAGAACATTTCAGCGCGAACCGTATTGGTGTTGTAAAGCAGGTCAGTACAACCGCCGGCATTGATGTTTCAGGCCATTTTTTAAAGAACCCGAAAGCATTGGAAATCATTCAAGATTCTGATGATGAGTTTCCGTTTCAAATGTCGATGTTCATTGATCCGGGTTCTATTGAAGAAGTCTTACAAGGGCAAACGGTCAATGTTAATGGGCAATCATTCACAGGACCAATAGCAATTTTTCGTAACAACCGTATTCGTGAATTTACGATTTGCTCAACAGGTGCGGATCGAAATACATCAATAAAAGCCTTTTCAGGCAAACCAAACACAATTCAACAAGAGGACACAAACGTGACCGAATTAGAACAAGCGAAAGCAGCACAAAAACAGGCTGAAACAGAGCGTGATAATGCTTTGTCTGAGCTTAAGCAGTTCAAAGCAACAAAACGTACTGAAGATATTGCAGCGCTTCAAACTGAGCTTAATACGGCTTTTAGTGCTGAAGATATGAAAACTTACAGCGAAATGGATGACTCGATGTTTGGCTTCGCAGCTAAGCAGCTTCGCCAATTCTCAACAAAGCCACCTAAAAACCAAAATCAACAGCAAAATAATACAGTACCACCTCATTTAGCTCATTTGTTTAGTCATCAAGCAACAGGTGGTGATCAAAATCAATTTAATGCGGGTCACAACCAAGGCTCAGCACTTGACCAAGCATTCGGTAAATTTGCTGCAGCACAAGAGGTGAAATAATCATGGGAAATACAGTTACAGAAACCATTGTTGCTAATCAACTTGTAGTTGGCGACAACGTTCGTACTGAAAATGCGAAACCGACTACAGCAGTAGCATATAAGCGTGGTGATTTGGTGCATGTAGATGCAAACAACGTGGTCACACATCCAACTTTTACTGGCGATGCTTTGGGTGCTTGGGAAGCGATTGTAGTGCAAGACTTTTCAATTCAGCAGTCAACATATCACGCAGCAAATAACATCGAAATGCCGCTATATGTGCAAGGTGCATTTGATGTGGCAGTTGTCACAGTAAAGGGTGTTGCTCTAACTACAGCGCAAATGGATTCAGTGCGTGCACAAGCATTGAAAAATAAAATCGAATTACGAAAAGTGGTAGGTAATTAATAATGAGTCAATCATTTACGTTTCAGAACGCACCAGTCGAATTACTGGATGTGCCACAGTTGGTATTGTTAACCGATACAACTCAGAAAGTTGACACTTGGTTGATGGATCGCTTCTTTCCGCAACGTGTTTCATATACCAAAAAAGAAGTACCGGTTGGTGAGTTAAATACAGCTACGCCACTTGCACCATTCGTTACACCTACAGCTGCAGGTCGTCAAATTAAAGTGGGTGAGTCAGGTAACGTTAAATTCGTTAAACCGGCTTACTTAAAACCAATGATGACTGTAATGCCAAGTGAAGTACAAAATACAGCTTTAATTAGCCAACTACGAAAATTTGGTGTGATTGCAACAGGATCAAATCGTTTAAGTGATGCTGATTTACTCCTAATTGATCAAGCACAAAAAGCATTGTATTTGCGTCAATCGATTGAGAATCGAAAGTTATTGATTGCGCGTGATGTATTACTCTACGGTAAAACTACATTTGCTTCAGCAGACTTCCCGATGTACGAGGTGGATTATGAGCGTAATCCTGCATGTAATTTCGCACCATTGATCAAGTGGGGACAAGTTGGTTCTAAGCCGATGGATGATTGGCAAGCAATGATTGATTTATCTGTAGAGCACTCAGGTACATCCCCGACAATGGCACTTACTACATCAAAGGTGTACAACACCTTGATTAAAGACCCTGAGTTTAAAGAAAAATTCATTGCACCATATGCCGGTATTAGCGTCCCATTAACACCAACATTTGATCATAAAGATAAGCCGCAATTCCGTGGCACTGTCGATAACATCGAAATTTGGACTTATGATGTGCAACACAGCATTGGTGGTGGTGCATCTGAACGCTTTATTCCTGAAGACTTCTTTGGTCTTGTATCTGATGCAAATGGTTGGATTGCACATTGTGCTCTTCAAAACGTAGAAGCTTTTGGCCAAGCGTTAGAATTTTATTTGAGCCAATGGCAGGAAAAGAATCCATCTAGCATCCAAATGCTAGCCGAATCATCACCGCTCGCAGTTCCAAACAATAAGAATGGTCTTGTTGGTGGTCGTGGGTTTGTATAAGGGGAAATAAATGCCAAAGTACATTGCAAAACAATCCATCGGTCATTTCCGACCAGGTGAAGAAATCAAAGGGCTTGAGTCTAAACAACTTCAAGCCCTTTTAGCATCTGGTGCAATTGAAGAATATCAAGAGCCTGAGGAACCCAAAACGGGTGATTCTGCTGCACGTTTGGCTGAACTTGAAGCCGAAGTCGCAGAGCTGAAGGCTAATGAGGAAATCCTTGTTGCTGGAAAAGACAAAGCGGAAGCCGAAGTCGCAGAGCTGAAGGTAAAGGTTGCTGATCTTGAGAAAGCCAGTGGTACCGAAAAGAAAACCACAGCAAAGCCCGTAACTGAAAAATAGGTGATCTATGTACGCAGACCGTAATGATATGGTCCTGCGTTTCAGTGAATTTGAAATCAGTCGTCTTGAAAAGCCACTTACAGCAGGTGAATCTGTCGAATCAGCTATTCAAGATGCGTCAGATATTGCAGATGGATACATTGGTGTTAAGTATTCAATTCCATTGCCTGAAGTACCCAAGAATCTAAAAATTTATATCTGCGACATTGCTCGTTACTTGCTTTGGAAAACTAAGGCAAGTGAAGAGGTGCGTCAACGATATGAAGATGCGATTTCTTTTTTAAAACGGGTATCTGATGGCAAGGCAATACTGACAATCAAAATCACTGATAGCGCAGGTGTCGAAGAAGTTATCAAAGTGGATACATCACCAAGTACGATGCCGATCGGCACAACGTATCGAGGTGGTGTGTTTGGTGATGATGTGCTGAATAACATGCCGAGTATTTAAGATGACTGATTCTGTGCAAATGCATGGTCAAGAGAAGTTGCAGCGATTCATGCAGCAAGTTCTTGACCGAGTGAGTGATCCATCAGAGCTTTGGCATGACATTTCCGATTTGCTTGTTAGTAACACGCAGTCTCGTATTCAAACAGGGACTGGTACTGACGATAAGCCTTGGAAAAAGTCATGGCGTGCAAAGGTGCAGGGTGGTCAAACACTTAGGGATACAGGTCGGCTGCATAATTCGATTGTTGCTCAAGTAGTTGGCAATCGAATCATTGTTGGTACCAATGTGAAATATGCGCCAATTTTACATTTTGGCGGAACCATTAAGCCAAAATCAGGCAAATACTTAACATTTAGAACCCCGATGGGTGGATGGGTTAAGGTCAAGGCGGTAATTATTCCACCAAGACCATTTCTTGGTATTTCTGTTGATGATTCACAAGAGATTCTTTTCGAGATCGAAGAATATTTATATAAGGTTTTAACTGATGCAAAACATTGATAATTATTTTGCGCTTGAAGAAGATGTATTGAAGCGAATCAAAGACAAAATTCCTGAAATTGAGGAAGTGGTTACACCGTTTAATGTTGATGATCTATTTGAGTCGATCATTGGTGATGTGGCAATTGGCATCATCTATGTGGGAGATCGGATTGCAGATACTACGGGTGATGGTAAAGCCAATGTGACTTATCAGCAGTGGTTGGTTGCTTTGGGTGTCTCTGATGCAGCAGCTCAATTGAGTGAAACAACTTCAATACGACAAATTGCAGACCCATACATTCGAAAGATTCTCGGTGCAATGCAAGGTTATCAACCTGACATTGTTGGGTATAAACCATTTAAGCGTGTAGATGCAGGTGTGCCTGTGGGTAAAACCGAGGCAGGTCGCGCATTCTTTCCATTTCTATTTGAATCACAAATGATAAAAGTGTGGCGATCATGAATACATACAAAGCATTACAGCCTGTGGGGCGCTTCAAAGTAGGCGAAACCGTGGGCGGTCTGAGTGATACTCAGATTAAACAGCTTTTAGCAGATAAAATCATTGAAGAAGTGAAGCCATCTGCACCAACAAAATTGACAAAAGAGGTTAAGAGAGATGGCGAATAAGTATATTTCACTACAAGGTAAGTTCTACTTATCTGAAATTAAAAATGGTGTGGCGGCTGAAATGCGCTATATCGGTAACGTACCTGAATTTGAGCTTGAAATTACGGCAGATCAAGTTGAACACCAAGAAAGCACATCGGGTCAACGTACAACTGATTTGGTTTTGACGAAAACTACAGGTGTGAATTTCAAAGGTCAGCTTGAAGAAGTGGATGATGAAAACTTAAAATACATTTTGTCGGGTATGAAGTCAGAAGTAGCAAGTAAAACTGTTGCTGATCAAGTGCTCGGCACGGTTAAAGTTGGTCAAGAAATCAAATTGAATGGCTATGCTTTAACTCAAGTCACATTCAAAGCAGGATCTACCGCCGTGGATAAAGATAAATACACGCTTGATGCTGTATTTGGTACTGTCAAATTCAATGAAGCGGTTGCCGAACCTGTAACAGCAAGCTACACCACAGGTGCTGTTAGCCATACAACCATTGCAAGTGATTTCAATAAAGAATATGAATTGTTCTTTAAGGGCATTAATACAGCAAATGGTGAGCACATGGCAGTTCGCTTGTGGCGCACTAAAAAGTCACCTGAAACCACGTTCCCATTAATTCATGAAGAATTAGGTCAATATGAAATTTCAGGTCAGTCCTTGTCTGATGTATCTAAAGGTCTTGATGCTTCACTTGGTTTATATGGCCATATTGTAACAATTCCTGCTGCGTAATAGAAAAATAGACAGGCACATGGGCGCATCAGCGTCTTTTTTTGTGCCTGTTTTTTAGGATTTAACTATGAATGAATTCTTTCTTGCTGAGAATAGAACAGTAATTGAAAGTGATATTGAGATTGAGCAAATCACTGTTAGGAATTTGGATAAATGGTCGCAATTCGCAGAACCAATTCGAGTTGAGTTGGAAAATGATTATTCGATAGAAAAAATTGAAGAAGTAGTCATTAACCATAAGTTGTTTGCACAACTTCTATGCACATTATCAACTATTCATGATTGTGCATTCTTCGCATTAATTATGAACACTGATGCTGATAAGTTTATATCTATATTTAAAAGTGTGATTGAGGTAAATCAAGCCTATTTTGATCAAGATACTGCAAAAAAAATCAAAAGAAAAAACAGATAACACCTGGTTTGACTCATTTCAGTTCTTAATTAGCAAAGGGCATCGGCATAAAGATATTCTAGATTATAGCTTTGGTGCATTTTTAGAATACTTAAAAGCGGCTCAGCGTAATGAGCAAAATTCAATTTTAAGCCACAGTGGTGCAATACGTGTTGCATATCATGCGAATAAGAAGGATTTTGAAAGCTACACTAAAAGTCTGAAAAAATGAGATATTTCACATTGCATGAATGTTTTTGCATAGTTATTATTCATTGTATTAATGAGGGAATAATTATGAAAAAATTAATTTTAGCAGCAATGCTTTTAACTTCAACCGCAGTATTTGCAGCAACAGATACAAGAGCTATTCGTACGTCAACTGATGTTGTAAGTGTTGGTGATTCGCCAAATTCGATGATTCAAAAGCTTGGGCGACCTGAAGCGAGTAATGAATACACAACTCGCGATCGAAACGGAAAGCGCTTATTTGTGGTTGATTACTACTATACGATAAACAACTTAAAGTACACGATTACTGTCATTGACGGGCGTATTAGTAATATATCTTGGGAGCGTTGAGAGTGAAGTATTTAGTAGGTGTTTTTATTGTATTGGTGCTTTTGATGGGTTATTTCATCAATAAAAGCAATACGGAAGATCATGAGCGATTAAAGCAAATAGATGTTGCCCGTCAGCAAAAAATTGATGATGAAAAAAATAAGGTTGAGTTAGAGTCAAAAATCAAAGAGATTCAATCAAAGATCAAAATGGATTCTACCGAAGCTCAGCTTGTTTTAGAGTCTGAAAAAATACCCGATGACGGTAAAAAGTTTTACACAAGTTTATCTGGGCGATGGGTTGATGCAATTAAAGTCGCATCATCAACATCAAGAATAGCTTTAGCTCAACCTGTTGGCGAGTTACAAAAATTAAAGAGAGAACTGGAAACAAGAACAGCTGTAAATAACTGCGATAAAGTGATGCAACAAAGCCTACACGCATCCTTTGATTATGCAATTGATGGGTTATTGGCGTTTATGCAAGATAATGAGTATAGGTCTAAAGTAAATAGCGACCTAAGTTCAGAGTATATGGATAAATCAATTGCGCTGATTGACTATTGCTATAAATAAGGTGAAGAAAAAAACTTGAAGAAGCCTCTAATAGTATTGATCAAGCTCAAGTAAGAACACGAGCTGTTGGTGAAAAGCTTAAAGAGATTCAAGAGTTGCCAAGCTCTCAAACAGATAATATTTTAGAATTAGATGAAGCACCTTAGGGTTCTTTTTTACGTATAAGGATTAATGTTATGAGTATTGAAAAATCTACCCCTTTTTGTGTGTATACAGAATCGGGGTACCCTAAACTATTTAAGAAAATAGGCTTGGAGGGTTTTACAGTTATTAAAAAACACGATCTTGATGCTGCAAAACTTGTAAGAAAGTTCTCTGTACACGACAAAAATAGATAACTCATTGAAATAATGTCATAATAA
>CAXYZD010000049.1:0-16508 GCA_964293455.1 uncultured Acinetobacter sp.
ATGGTTTTTCTACTTCCAGTGCTTGTCTAAATCTCAAGCCTGCAGATGTTTGTTCTGTCATATCCCTTTCCACAGTAATTACTATATTTATTGAGCTTCGAGTATATCCGCAATATTTTCATCAACGCTATGACCTATTAGGCATAATACTCTAAAACTTTAGTCCAAGAAAAATGAATATCAATTCATTTTTTAGCTCACTTGTACAAAATAAATACTTATTTTGCAATTCCTTTCTGAACGGAAATTTCTATGCCAATTTGCTATAATCACTTTCATCCACTCATTATTGTCTTCAATATGCCCTATTTATGAATAAGCATCTCGATCAGTTTGACGCATCAGGTTGCGATACTCCGCAAACCAAAAGAGGTCATGAGCGTCACCTTGCACTCTTACTCAGCGCCAATCAGCTTTTTCTAGAGCGTGGTTACGATGCAGTTTCGCTTGATGATATTGTCAATCATGCGGGTGGTTCTAAAGCCAGTATTTATAAATACTTTGGCAGTAAAGATGGTCTGTTTACTGCTATTTGTGATTATCGACGTGAAATATTCTTTAAAGACATTTGTAACCCGTTTGATTGTCAACAAGATCAATTACGTCAATATCTGATTCAAACACTGAAAAATTTTCATCAGCATCTTATTCAACCTGAAAATGCAGCTTTTTTACGTCTTATTGTTGAACAGGCTCAACGTAACCCTAAACTTGCTCGTTACATTATGGAACAAGGCCCTCGCCATATTCAGAAAGCCGTTGAACATGCCTTGACCAGAGCGCATCAGCATCAGTTAATTTATTGCACACAACCTGAATACTCTGCCCAACTTTACTTTGGTATTATTCGTGATTTAGAGTGGCACATTCTTATGAACACGCCCATTGAAAAAACAGAACAAGAAGTAAGCAATTACATTGAATATTGTGTTAATCGCTTTCTAGATGCTCATCAAAAGCACTAGTTTTTTTGCATTTCATTTGACTTATAGTATATTAGACGATTCCCTATTTTTTTCCTTTCTCATCAACCAACAATGAATTGTGGCTCAATTTTTTTATTGATGCAGCAATTATTGTGGAGTAACCATGACTCTACGACATTTTCTTACTTTACGTGATTTGTCGACTGCTGAATTAAACCGTGTCATTGAACGCGCTCAGGAGTTAAAACGTAAACAACACAACAATGAAGTGTTCCAACCTTTCGTTGGCAAAGTCATGGGAATGATTTTTGAAAAATCGAGCACTCGTACCCGTGTTTCATTTGAAGCTGGGATGACACAGTTCGGTGGTAGTGCAATTTTCCTTTCTTCTCGCGACACTCAATTGGGTCGTGGCGAACCGATTGAAGATTCTGCTCGCGTGATTTCAAGTATGCTTGACGTGGTGATGATTCGTACTTTTGGTCATGAGATTGTTGAACGTTTTGCAGAATACTCAAGCGTCCCTGTCATCAATGCTTTGACTGATGATCATCACCCTTGCCAACTGCTTGCCGATGTTCAAACATTTGTTGAACACCGTGGTTCAATTAAAGGTAAAACAGTTGCTTGGATTGGTGATGGCAACAATATGTGTAATTCATATATTGAAGCGGCGCACATGTGGGGCTTCAATCTTAAAATTGCATCACCAAAAGGCTATGAACCAAGACCTGAATTTTTATCTGAGTTTGCACACTGTGTAGAATTGGTTGATTCAGCGGAAGATGCTGCTGTCAATGCCGACCTAATTGTCACTGACGTTTGGGCAAGCATGGGACAAGAAGAAGAGCAAAAAATCCGTGAAAAAGCATTTGCTGATTATCAAGTTAATGAAAAATTAATGGATTTAGCACATACAGATTGCTTATTTATGCACTGCTTACCTGCGCATCGTGGTGAAGAAATTTCAATGAATATGCTGGAACACAAAAATGCTGTAGTTTGGGATGAAGCTGAAAACCGCTTACATGCTCAAAAAGCATTGGTTGAATTTTTAATCAATGAAAATCTAAAAAAAGACTGATTTACAAAAAATACCAAAGCACCTACGGGTGCTTTTTTTATTGTTTTGTGGCTATAATCATAACCATAATATAAATGTGTGTTTATTCGAATGAAATTTAACAAATCAAAATTAATTAATCACTGCGTCCTTCCTATATTGTGTCTTTTATCTTCTTCCATTCATGCAACTGCACTTGATCAATATCTGATTGAAAAAAAACTATTAAATAATGACTATACCATTGCGAAAACATCCGAACTAAAAGAATTACTTGCAGCACTCAGTGATGAAGATTCCCGAATTTTACCTTTACAAATTGACCAGACAACACTCATTGAGCAAATGCGCATGTATCCTGATCATTTACAATTACAAGGAATCATTACATCTGCAGATTTCACCCAATTCGCAGCAAGCCAAAGCAAAGAGAAAATTCATCAGTTACTCACCGATGGAATGCTGGAAAACTGCAAGCAAATTTTTGAAAATGAATTTCAGCGTGTTAATCCTTATAAAGCCAAACTGACACTTTCATCGGACAAAAATATCTATCACATTGAAATTATCAACAGCCAATGTAAGTTTTAATTTCATTCAAAATAAACAGGTTTACTGAAGTAATCGAATCAACAAATCTGTTTATTATTTCATTGAGTACAATATTTTAATTAAAAGCTATTTTTTAAATACATCACAAAACAATAATAAGAGTTACACAGAACAACATGAGTATCACACCACAAGACATGTTAAATATTAATGATAAAAATTAATAAAATGGAAATGCTCAATGAAGCTAAAATCTGCATATGCGCTAGTTTTCTTAATTTCATTTACCACATCCTCTCAAGCCATAGAGGATGATGATTTTCATTCATTGAATGATTTTACTGACCTTGTGTTGGCAACAGATCAACTGACAACAGTGGAAACCCAGCTTCGGCAGGAAATACGCAATGCTCGCCACAATATTACCGAATTAATGAGTCAACAAGAACTGACAAACACTGAAAATGTATATTTGCAAAATTATTCCATTATCAATGCAGAATATGCTGAATTTTTATTGGATAAATATTGCATTGAAACTTCTCAGTTTTATCAAAAACAGGCTGAACAAGGCTATCTTCACCTCTTAAAACTGGATAGTAGTGATCGTTATGCAATGAATAATTTATCTTTATTTTATGCTCAAATGTCTGTTTATTATCGTAAAAATATAGATTTTCACATGCGTCTGAATTATTTAAAAAAAGCAGAAAAACTTGCTGAAGCCTTAACTCAATGCTTCCCTGCCAATTCCAATTATTCAATCAACTATTATGCCATTCTAAGTGATCAACTCGATTTATTGCAAAAATATCATCGCGATTTAAATGAACAACAACGGATGATGGAAATTTTAAAAAAACCGTTATTTTTTGGTCTTAAAAACCCTCATTCGCAAGTGGATTCAGGAAATTTCATCATTTTGGCTCAACAATATTTCAAACATTTATATGCAAAAAATCCTGCACAAGCTGAAGAGTGGCTCAAAAAAAATCAAAAGAATATCGAAAATTTTGTCCATCTGAATCGAAAAAAATCCAGTCGTGAGTATCAGTTCATGGCAGAATTATATGCAATGCTGAATGAACCTCATCAAGCATTGGTCAATTTAAATAAAATGAACGCAAGTGATCATGATGCAACTGAACCGAAAGACTTCAATCAAGACCCCAATTTTGCAAATATACGTTTATATCCAAAATTTCAACAATGGCTGAAAAAATACACCATTGATTATGAAAAAAACAAAAATCTGAATCCTGAGATTTGTAAATTACCCAAAGAAAAACTTTTAGAAATTAATCGTTCACAATCTTAAAATGAAGACTATTCACAAATAAAATTTACTCAGAATAAAATCAGGTATTAAAAACACTTATCGAATCAATCCCTGTGGCTGTAAAATAATCATGGCAGCTCCAGTCAACACGACAACACCACCGATTACATCCCAACGCGACAATGCAACCTGATCAACAAAACGTAACCACAATAAAGCTGTGAAAATATAAATACCACCATATGCAGCGTAAATCCGCCCCGATGCGGCAGGATGCAAAGTCAAAAGCCAAACAAAAACAGCCAAACTCAAGACAGTAGGAATCCACAACCACTGAGTTTTACCCTGATTTAAGATCAAATATGGAAAGTAACATCCTAAAATTTCAGCAACAGCTGTTACAAAAAATAAAAAAAATGTTGTTATCACTTTGGTGATCTGTATATCCATCAATACGCTACTCTTCCAAACTTCATATATATCTCGCAATAAAAAACCCGCGATCAACACGGGTTTTTTTGTTTACCTTTACATCGCTTTAAGCAGGTTCAGCCGTTTCATCTTCAAATACTTCAAGATTCAAGCCAATAATTTTGCCATCTTCTTTCTTCGCTGTAACAGCAACATTACCACCATGATCAGCCAATTCACCAAATAAAATCATTTCAGCAAGTGGCTTTTTCAAATGCTCTTGAATCAAGCGTTGCATTGGTCGCGCCCCCATTAATGGGTCATATCCATGCTCAGCCATCCAATCACGAGCCGATTGATCAACTTCAAGCACGACTTTCTTCTCATCGAGTTGCGCTTGAAGCTCGGTCAGGAATTTATCAACCACTGAATCAATAATACTCGTTGGCAATGATTTAAATTGAATCACACCATCTAAACGATTACGGAATTCTGGTGCAAAAGCGCGTTTCATCGCTTCCTGATTATCATTACTGTTGTCTTGCTCAGTAAAACCAATACTGTTACGTGAAATACTTTCTGCACCAATATTTGTAGTGAGAACAATAATCACATTACGGAAGTCCGATTTACGACCATTGTTATCGGTCAATGCACCATGATCCATGACTTGAAGCAACAGATTAAATACATCAGGATGCGCTTTTTCAATTTCATCAAGCAACAAAACACAGTGTGGATTTTTATGAATTGCATCGGTTAACAAGCCACCTTGATCATAACCCACATAACCTGGAGGTGCACCAATCAAGCGAGATACAGCATGGCGTTCCATATATTCCGACATATCGAAACGTACAAGTTCCACACCTAAAATTTTCGCCAACTGCTTAGTCACTTCAGTTTTACCAACACCTGTAGGTCCTGCAAATACAAAACTACCCACTGGTTTATCTGGTGCTTTTAATCCTGCACGAGACAGTTTAATTGCAGATGCTAATGCCGTAATCGCTTCATCTTGCCCAAAAACTACACGTTTTAAATCACGTTCAAGATATTCAAGTACTGATTTATCATCTTTTGATACGGTTTTAGATGGGATACGGGCGATTTTAGAAATAATATCTTCGATATTTTCTACCGTAATCACTGTATTATCTTGTTCCACTTTTAAACGACGCTGTGCCCCTGCTTCATCAATCACGTCAATCGCCTTATCAGGCAAGAAACGATCATTGATAAATTTTGAAGACAACTCAACCGCAGAAACCAAGGCACTGTCTTCGTATTTCACATGATGGAATTCTTCAAAACGTGATTTTAAACCACGTAAAATATCCACCGTTTCTGAAATAGACGGCTCATTGACATCCACTTTTTGGAAGCGACGAGCCAATGCATGATCTTTTTCAAAAACTTGACGATACTCTTGGAATGTCGTTGAACCAATGCAACGCAATGTGCCATTTGCCAAAGCAGGCTTAATCAAATTCGATGCATCCATGGTGCTGCCCATACTTGAACCAGCACCAATAATCATATGAATTTCATCAATAAATAAAATCGCTTCAGGTTTTTTCTTTAACGCATTCAACAATTGTTTTAAGCGTTTTTCAAAATCACCACGATATTTTGTTCCTGCAACCAAAGCACCAATATCTAGGCTAAATACTTCAGCATTTGCAAGTGGTTTTGGCGCTTTACCATTGACGATGAGCCATGCCAAACCTTCAGCAATCGAGGTTTTACCCACCCCCGGATCACCAACAAGCAATGGATTGTTTTTACGGCGACGACACAAAATTTGCGCTGCACGCTCAATTTCTTTTTCACGACCAATGAGTGGATCTGTTTTACCTTTTTGCGCTTCAGCATTTAAGTTTAAGGTATACAACTCAAGTGGCCCAGCATTTGCAGATGAAGTCGATTCACCATCAAGCTCTTCCGACTCCTCTTCCACCTGAATTTCTTCTTTACGTCCACCATGTGACAAATACTGCGTCAATGTTAAGCGGTTAATTTGATGACGTTTCAGTAGATATACAGCAAATGAATCACGCTCAGAGTACATCGCAACAAGTACATCAGCACCCTCTACAGTACGATCGCCACCGCTTGATTGAACATGGAAAATTGCGCGTTGTAAAATACGGTCAAAACTTTCAGTCGGATGTGGTGCTTGGTCGCTATTTTCACCAAGCTTTGGCGTATGCTGATCTACATATTCTTCTAATTCTTTACGTAAAGTTACAATATCTGCGCCACATGCTTTTAAAGCGTTAACCGCAGCATCATTGTCGAGTAAAGCAAGTAATAAATGTTCAACCGTTAGAAACTCATGTCTCTTTTGACGAGCCATACTAACAGCCAAACGTAAAGATACTTCTAATTGACGACTAAGCATAAGACCCCCTTATTATTGTGGTTCGATCTGACAGAGCAATGGATGCCCTTGAGATCGAGCATAGTTATTTACTTGGTTTGCTTTAGTCTCTGCGATGTCTCGCGGATAGATTACCGCAACACCCTTTCCTTCATAATGTACTGTTAGCATTACTTCGGTGGCTTGGTCAAGATTCAATGCGAAGTATTGTTGTAAAATTTCGATTACAAAGTCCATTGGAGTGTAATCATCGTTCATTAAAACAACAGCATAGAGCGGTGGACGTTTTAACTCAGGTGGAGCCGTTTGTACGGCTAAATCACCGTCATCCTCATGTTCTGGCGGATTTTCTGCTAGACGAGGACTCAGATGCCAATCAACTAGACCTGTTTGTTGGAATGACATTTTTACATCATGTAAGTTAAATTGAGATTTAGAACTACGCATATATTTTATTTTCATAAACTTATTGAACATTCGCTTCCGCTTGCGGAACTTCTGCTGCAAATGCCACAGAGGAATCTACAGCACTCCCTTTTTGCCAACTAAAACGCTTAATCACAGGTGTAGAACCATTTAAACGGACTTCAATATATTGTGGTGCAAAGCCTTTTGGCATCGTCCAACGCCCTGTGAGGCGTTCAAAGTCTTCAAAATTAAAATTACTGACTTCCATTGGCACAACGAGAACTTCAGTCCCATTAATTAAGCGAATTTCAGCATTTCCTGATGTACGACGACGTGATGGGCTGACTTGCATCAAATCAAGTTGATATTCAAACGCATTTTCAGGTAATGCTTTCACTGCCAAGTTTTGTACAGTCAAACTCACACCACCACGCTGACGTAATACCTCACGGTAAATTCCGCTCATACCATCGACCTGCGTTTTTTCAGATTTACTCAGTTCTAAGGCTTTTACTAGATCATTTGAACTGTCTACAGCAACGTCACGTTCTTGCACAGCCAAATTGAGGTTTTTATTTAAAGTATCCAGTGTGGTTTTTTGTTGCTTGACCACCTCAACCAACTGTTCTGCATCCGCATCAAAACCAACAACCGTTAAACCTTGGCGATGTCCTACCGTGTAACCCAGCAATATACTGCCTGCACACAATACAATACCACCAGCAATAATGGGCATTTGACCTTTCATCAATGCTTTTTTGGGTTTCGACGTTGTTTTAGTTTCTGTGTTCTGCATCGTCATCTCTGAATATTGATAGCATCAAAACACACATTTAACGCTAAAGTTAAATGCGTGTGAAGCTTTAAAGCGTTTTTTATGGTAATAATCCGATGCCTTGCAAGCCAGCATCTTCCACAAAACCAAACATTAAGTTCATATTTTGTACAGCCTGACCTGCCGCACCTTTGACTAAATTATCTTGTACAGACAAAATCACCAAACGTTTCGGTTGTGGTTTATACAATGCAATACGTAACTGATTTGCGCCACGAACTGAGCGAGTTTCAGGTGAACTACCTGCTGGCATTACATCGACAAAAGTTTCATTTACATAGAATTGTTCATACAAACTTTGTAAATCTGCTGCCTCGCCTGCATCAGTCAAATCAACATAAATTGTACTTAACATACCACGAATCATCGGAACTAAGTGCGGTACAAAAAGAATGTGGTTAAACACGCCTTTTTGCCCTGAAATATTTTCTAAAGCTTCCACAATTTCAGGATGATGGCGATGTCCTGCCACACCGTAGGCTTTGAAATTATCTGCATTTTCAGAATAAATCATGCCCAAACTTGCTTTACGCCCTGCACCTGAAACACCTGATTTTGCATCAATAATAATACTTTCAGGTTTAACTAATGTTTCAGCGTGTTTAAACAGTGGCGCAAGACCCAACTGCACAGTGGTCGGATAGCAACCTGGATTACCAATCACTTTGGCATTTTTAATTTTTTCGCGGTTTAGCTCAGACAAACCATAAGCTGAATCTTTTAAGATGTTTGGGCAAGCATGTTGCATGCCATACCATTTTTCAAACTGTTCTAAATCTTGTAAACGAAAATCTGCTGCTAAATCAATCACTTTAGTATTTGCAGCCAAAAGTTCTTCTGCATGTTTCATCGCTACACCATGTGGCGTTGCAAAGAATACAACATCACATTTTTTCAGCTCATCGATGTTTAGATCTGAATATTTGAGGTCTGTATGTCCACGTAAGCTAGGGAACATATCATCAACACGGCGACCTTCTTCAGTACGTGATGTCAGTACAGTTACCTGTACATTTGGATGTCGTAGCAATAGACGCAACAATTCAACGCCTGTATAACCCGTCCCGCCAACAATACCAACTGAAATCACGATTCTAACCTCTAATACAAAGTATCCATTTTTCAACTACGTAGTATGACAGGAAGTTTTAGTTTTATGAAATGTTTTGGTTCTGAGAAGCAATAAATTATTGGCTAGTTGTTTATTTTCAGTCGGTCTATCATGCCTACTGAAATCATAGTAGTTTATAAAGTCTAGTTATAAAATTTTCAGTATTGGCTATACAGCACTCTAAAAATGGTAAGAGATCGATTTGATCATTACCTACTATAATTTTCCTATCTTTTGTTATTTTATAATGAACTGCAATATCACCTTTTTTTGTAATTACAACCTTGCCTTGATCATAAAAAAAATCATCCATTAATACCCCATTTACTCGATTATTTATAAATTTTACACCTGAACAATTACCACCCAAATAAGCTAAATTTACACCGCCTGCCGTTATCGAAACAGATTTTACAATTTCATCATCCCTATGAATATCAATCGCATTATTGTGTTTTGCATCATTGGTCAAAGTACACATTGTCGTTAGCCAATTACTACTACACACAAAGCTTTGTATACTTTTCACTTCTAAATAAACTTTAGGAAAATAAATATCTAAATCAGGTAAATTTTTTTTTAGAGATTTTTCAAATTCACTTTCATTATTTGCATATGGGAAATAAAGTTTTTCCTTAACTTTAGGCATTTTTGAATTTATATCCTGAGCAGCATACTCTAAACTACTTCTTAGATGCTCAAATATAGACTTAACTTTAGGTTTTGATATTTTCTTATGACTACTTATTATTTCAAACGTCTCTTTAACTTCATCTAAAAGCTCCCTTATCGATTCTTCTCTCACATCATTCTCCTATTCATATCAGTAATACAGCACACCCTACATAATTATTTTCAAAATCATAATTTATTCACCACCACCACGGCATCACACTACTTTTTAGAGTTTTACGCTGATTCTTATAGTGAGGATCATGCTTTTCAACTTCCGCCCAAAATGCAGGACTATGATCAAAATGTCGTGTATGCGCCAACTCATGCACACAGACATAACGAGTAATATCGTGATCAACCAACACTAAAGCACTATTCAGCATAATGTCATGTTTACTTGTACAACTTCCCCAACGAGTTTTAGGCTGACGAATTGTACATTCACCAAACTTTAAATCAATTTCATGACTCACTTGCAGCAAATAGATAGGTAAATTATGTTTTGCATATGCAATTACAAAGGCTTTTAAATAACGTGCAGGCTCACGATCGCTAATGAAAAGTTGATGATTCTGCTCATCAAAAATATAAGAATGCTTTTGAACTTGATAAATAATTTCTAAAGGTCGTACTAAATTAAACAATTTCAATTCACTCGGTAAGACTTTATCGACTTGCCCTGCTTTTTCTTGTTGTTTCTGCCATGTTTCAATCATCCATTGCTCAGATTGTTGTAAAAAATCCTGAATCTGACGTTTTGTACAAAAACGAGGGACGGTTAAGCGAATTTGAGTTGGTTCGACACGTAAGCGTAATCGAGTTGCTCGTGCATGATGAGTAATTTGAATTTCGGGGATATTTGGGGTCATACTTTTTCTTTCAAATCCTCCCTAACCCTCCTTTTTCAAAGGAGGGGATCTTCACGCTAAGTATTTAAATAAGGTGATAAAGTCCCCCTTTTTAAAGGGGGGTTACATTTATTAATTTAAAGGATTAAACCGCAGTACGCTCTTCAATACCATTATCAGTTGCAACAATAGCAATATCTGCTTTGTTCAAAGCAAAAATACCGTTACAGACCACACCCGGAATATTATTCAAAGTTTTTTCAAGCTCTAAAGCATTTAGAATATTCAAGTTATGAACATCTAAAATCACGTTACCATTGTCTGTTACCACACCTTCACGGTAAACAGGATCACCACCTAAAGAAACGATTTTACGCGCAACAGCAGAACGTGCCATTGGAATCACTTCAACAGGAAGTGGAAAATCATGACCCAATTGATCGACCCATTTTGAATCATCTACGATACAAACAAATTTTTTCGCAATTGAAGCCACAATTTTTTCACGAGTCAGTGCAGCACCGCCACCTTTAATCATGTGCATATGACGGTCAATTTCATCTGCGCCATCCACATAAGCATCTAAACCACCAACATGGTTCATATCAAAAACTTCAATGCCTAATTTTTTAAGGCGTTGTGCTGTTGCTTCAGAACTTGCAACAGCCGCTTCTAGTTGCAATTCAGGCAAAAGTTCAATTAAAAAATTCACAGTACTGCCTGTACCTACGCCTAAAATCCCCCCTTTTGGTAAGTGTTTTAAAGCAGCTTTGGCTACTGCTTGTTTTTTCTCATCTTGGGTTGCATAAAGGCTCATGACATCTCTCTATAAATTTTCAGATTCTTTGTACATTTTGCATAATTTTCAAACGCAAATGTACAAGGGTTTGTTACAATGAGCGCTCATTTTAAACTGTTAGATGGAAAATTAACATGCTGTCTCGTTTGGTTCGACAAATATTACAGGCAACGGTCTACGACGTTGCGATCGAAACTCCACTCGAAGCAGCGCCACGAATTAGTGAGAAGCTCAATAATAATATCCGCTTCAAGCGTGAAGACTTACAACCTGTCTTCTCTTTCAAGCTTCGTGGGGCATATAACCGCATCAGTCAATTAACAAAAACTCAGTTGGAACGTGGTGTAATCACCGCATCAGCGGGGAATCATGCGCAAGGTGTTGCATTATCGGGACAGAAACTTGGCATTACCGCAATTATTGTTATGCCGAAAACGACACCTGACATTAAAGTGCAGGCCGTTAAACGCTTAGGCGGTCAAGTGGTTTTACACGGTGATTCTTTTGATGTTGCCAATAAGTACGCCATTCAACGTGCTAAAGATGAAGATATGACCTTTATTCCACCTTATGACGATGAATTGGTCATCGCTGGTCAAGGTACAATTGCCAATGAAATTTTACGTCAATGGCGTGATGTTGAATATGTATTTGTTGCCGTCGGTGGCGGTGGTCTAATTTCAGGTGTTGCTGCTTATTTGGGTGATGTTGCGCCACATGTGAAAGTTATTCCTGTGGAATATGACGAATCAGCGTGTTTAAAAGCTGCATTTGAAGCCAATGAACGTGTGATTTTACCTTCCGTAGGTTTATTTGCTGATGGTACAGCCGTGGCACAAATTGGTGAAAAACCATTTGAAGTCATTCAACTACAAAAATCAGATAATTCCGGTCCAATCGTTGAGCGTGATGTTGTTATTGTCAATACAGATGAAATTTGTGCTGCGATTAAAGATACCTATGATGAATGCCGTAGTATTGTTGAACCATCAGGTGCAATGGCATTGGCTGGGATTAAAAAATACGTAGAAGCACATGGCGTAGAAAACAAAAATATGGTGTCGATTGTGTGTGGCGCCAACATGAACTTTGACCGTTTGCGTTATATCGCTGAACGTACTGAGCTTGGCGAACATAAAGAAGCCATTTTTGCCGTAACTATTCCTGAAGAAAAAGGCTCATTCCTGAATTTTTGTCGTGCCTTACAAGGTCGTAATATTACCGAATTTAACTATCGTGCAAGCAACTCAAGTGCTGCACAAGTTTTTGTCGGCATTAGCTTAAAATCAGGTGAAAAAGAACGTCAAGACATCTACAACTTACTTAACACAAATTATGATGTTGATGATTTATCTGATGATGAAGTGGCAAAATTACACATTCGTTATTTAATCGGTGGGCACGCAGATATTGAAAATGAAAGACTTTTCCGTGTTGAATTCCCTGAACGTCCGGGTGCATTACTGACTTTCTTGGAGCGTCTAGGTCCTACACATAACATCACCTTGTTCCATTATCGTAATCATGGTGCAGCCGAAGGTCGTGTTTTGGTCGGGTTAGAAGCAGAAGATGCACAGCAAAATCCTGATGGCTTAATTGAAACTTTAGAGAGTATTAGCTACCCTTATGTTGAAATTACCAATAATTTGGGTTATCAACGCTTCTTAAAATAGAAATATTTTAAATTAACGTATTGATGATCAATAAAAATGCCTCTATCTTTTGAGGCATTTTTACATTCAAATTTTAATATAAATCAATAAATTATTATAACTTTTATAAGAAAAATCATTCCAATAAACTTAACAATTTTATAAAATTTAAATACATAATTGAATTTTTCTTATCCTTTCTTTACATATCTCAAGCTATTTTAATGCGCTCAAAAGCTGTCAAATCTTACAAAAATTGTCACATATTCACCATTTAGGGTCATTTTTCACCTTAAATCATCCACTCCAATCTATATACAGAACTTAACCTCAATTTAAAACTTACGTTGTTTATAATTAAGTTGCGCTTCAAACAAGGTTATTGAGATGAAAAGCTGGAGTAAATTTTTAATCATTCCATTTATGTCACTGCTCATTATTCATATTTTATTTTACTCGATGAATATTCCATATTCGAGCAATTCATGGCTCAGTGTCACTGCTATTATCCTTCAATTTCTCAGTGTTATTATTGTGCCCTTTTCGATGTTACGTCTCGCACCTGCACACCCTTATATTGCAACCACATGTTATATGAGCCTGTTATGGGCACTTATGTATAGTAGTCACATTTACCTAAATAACTACGTTTTTTTACAGCAAGGTTTATCTGTAATTTGGAGTGGTGTATTTTGGAGTATTTCAGCGATGAGTATTTATTTTTTTTATTTCGACCTACATTTTCAATCGCATTCCGTAGAGCACAATACTGATCCGTCAACCATCCACAAATAAACCGTTCTGATTTAAATTTCGATGCAAAAATAAAATGCTAAATACATAAACATCACCTATTACCTGACCGCATTTATATCTACATATATTTTCTCTGTATCAATCGATTCCAATTGCACTGAAAAATACTTAAAATGCCAACAATCGTTAAAACATAAACGCATTGATATACAATTCGACAAAATATGGTGTAAATAAGGATTATTGAGCATATGGCATTATTTGCAGTCATTGGTTTAGGAAGTTTTGGTGAAGCGGTTGCACTTGAGCTGACCAACTTAAATCACGATGTCATCGGAATTGATACACTGAAAAAAAATGTAGAAAATATTGCCGATAAAATCAGTCATGCCGTCATTGCAGATGCAACCGATGAACATGTGCTTGATGAACTGAATATCAAAAACTGTGATTCTGTTGTCGTTGCTATTGGTGAAGATATTGAAGCCAGTATTTTATGTGTACTACATTTAAAGAATCTCGGTATTGAAAAGATTTTTGTCAAAGCCAAATCAAAATCCCATCACATGATTTTATCGCATTTAGGTATTACTAAAATTATTCATCCTGAAGAAGATATGGGAATCCGTATTGCTCAGAACCTGAGTTATCCGATGGTTAGACGCTATATGGCGCTCAATAATGAACACTATATTGTAAAAATTGAAATTGGCATTAATTTACAAGGTGCTCAATTTGCAACGCTTATGGAAGAGGCTGAGGGACTTAAAACATTATTATTACAACGTGGTTCACATGTACTGTATGAAATTGCACCGGGAACAATTTTACAGGAAAAAGATATTTTGATTATTGAAGGCCCTGTCGAAATGCTCCGTAAACTCTCCACACGTTTCCTGTAAATAAGGAAGACCATGAGATTATCTAAATATGAGTTGATCGATAAAAAACAAAACCGTATCAATCTCAGCCCGCCGAGTCTACTTGCACTCGGCTTTTTAAGTTTTATCATCGTTGGAACGATTTTACTCAAATTGCCTTTTGCCAATCACGGCGATGTCGATTGGATGGAAGCTCTATTTACAGCGACTTCGGCAACCACCATTACTGGATTGTCTGTGGTCAATGTGGGTGAAGCCTATACACTATTTGGCAAAATTGTCATTATGTTGCTGATTCAATGTGGTGGCTTAGGTTTTATGACTTTTGCCATTTTGGCAGCACTCAGCTTGTCACCCAAAGTCGGTTTAAAACAACAAATTATGGCACAAGAAACCATTGGACAAACCAGTCTTGCCCGAGCAACCTTTACTGCTAAAGGGGTTCTCCTCTATTCTTTATTTTTTGAAGGTTTGGGGACGATTATTCTCACTATGGCATGGATGGAACATTATGATTTTAAACATGCTTTTTTCTATGCCTTATTTTACAGTATTTCCGCTTTTAACAATGGTGGATTTTCACTTTTCCCCAACAGTTTAATGAGCTTCTCCGATCAGTATATGGTCACGTTTACCATCAGTATGCTGTATATGGTGGGTGGTTTAGGCTTTTTGGTTCTGATGGATATTAAGCGTGCTAAGCGATGGAAAACGCTTTCGACCAACAGTAAACTCATTTTATCAACCATTGCTGGGCTAAATCTGTTTGCATTTATCACCATTTGGGCACTTGAAGCAGGAAATCCTCTCACACTTGCCCCCATGTCCTTTGGCGATCAAGCTTTAAATGCATGGTTCCATGCCACAGTTCCCCGCTCCTCAGGCTTTAACAGCCTAGAAGTGAGTAACATGACAGATGCATCAACGCTCGTTACCATGATGCTGATGTTCATTGGTGGTGGTTCACTCAGTACCGCAGGTGGGATTAAAGTCGGTACATTTATTATTATGGTGCTCAGCGTCATCACCTTTTTAAGGCGTTCAGATGAACTAACTGTATTCAAACACAGTATTCCCCATCATACGACCTTTAAGGCATTGGCTGTGATCGCCATTACATCGACTTTAATTTTGATTGGCTTTTTTACTTTATTGATTCTTGAACCCAATAAACGATTTTTAGACCTATTGTTTGAAGCTGTTTCAGCTGCCTGTACAGTCGGGTTATCTCGTGGCGTAACCGAAGATTTAGGGCATGCCAGTCAATTTGCCTTAATTTTACTAATGTTTGCAGGACGACTTGGACCTTTAACCCTCGCCTATCTGATTGCGACACCAAAAAAGAGTCGAGTCAGCCATCCTTCGACAGAAATTCAGATTGGTTGATCATCAAACCACGCTTATGACAATATTTTAAGCATAAAAATACCGCTACAAGACTTCTTCTTATAGCGGTATTTTTATGCAACATGATTCAGACTAGTAAGCATTCATCAAAGATACACCTAAACCTACATAGGTCGCACGATGGTTATAATCAATCAGACTTTCACCATAGCCATCAAATATTTGAAAATTACCACGTAGCTTACCTTTAATTGGGAATGTCCAATCAAACTGCAACGCACCATGTGAATCATCACCACCTTTAAGTGAGTGACGTAACATCAAGGAAAACTCATTCTCATTGTGACGGTAGAATCCTGTGATATCACCACGTCCGACATAATCTTTAATATCAGGATTATTATCATCCTTAAAGTCTTCATCAAGACGATACCAAGGACGTACCATCAAGGCAAAATTATCTTTTTCAAAACCGAGGTTTACCATTACACGGTTCCAACTACGTGACAGTGGATCTGAACGACCATTAGATTGATGGTTCAATGTCAAACCAAGTAAGCGACCATTTAAACCCAAAAGATT
>CAXYZD010000050.1:0-16481 GCA_964293455.1 uncultured Acinetobacter sp.
TTGATTTTACTATCTCGCTATTTTTTTAGGCAACAATTGTCAACAGACCCTAATTAAATTTTTGGTGGTGTTTCAAAAAGTATGCTGATTATATTTTAACCACAATTAAAATCTCATAAAGCATTAAAAATATAGTGAATTTAATTTACTTATTTTCAATTTCTCTATTGACAGAATTAACTAGCATACTTTTTGAAACACCACCAAATTTTTTAAAGTTTTAGGGATTAACGCATCTTCGCCAAGAAACGACCCAAACGAGTCATTGCTTCACGCAGTTCATTTTCAGCAGGCAAAAACACCACACGGAAATGATCGGGCGTAGGCCAGTTAAAGCCTGTGCCTTGAACCAATAATACTTTTTCTGCTTTTAAGAAATCCAACATGAATTTTTCATCATCTTGTATTGGATAAATTTCAGGATCAAGGCGAGGGAAGCAATACATTGCACCTTCAGGCTTCACACAACTCACACCCGGAATTTCATTCAGCATTTCCCACGCAATATTACGTTGCTCATACAAGCGACCACCCGGACGAATCAAGTCATTAATAGATTGATAACCGCCTAGAGCTGTTTGAATTGCATATTGTGCTTGATGGTTGGCGCACAAACGCATAGATGCGAGCATGTCTAAACCTTCAATATAATCTGTTGCACGTGATTTATCACCAGTAATTGCCATCCAACCCGAACGATAGCCTGCAATACGATAAGCTTTAGATAAACCATTAAACGACACGCATAATTGATCGCCTGCAAGTGCAGCAACAGCAACGTGTTCAATACCGTCATAAATGATTTTGTCATAAATTTCATCGGCAAATAAAATCAGGTCATGTTTTTTTGCAAGTGCAACAATCTGTTCAAGTACATGACGTGGATAAACTGAGCCTGTTGGATTGTTTGGATTAATAATCACAATACCACGTGTATTTGATGTGATTTTACTTTCCATGTCGGCAATGTCAGGGTACCAATAGTTTTGGTCATCACATTTGTAGTGAATCGCTGTACCACCAGATAAATTTACCGCAGCCGTCCACAGTGGGTAGTCAGGCATTGGGATGAGCATTTCATCGCCATCATCAAGCAGACCTTGCATTGCCATCACAATCAGTTCTGAAACACCATTGCCGATATACACATCATTGACATGCATATCTAAAATGCCTTTTTGCTGATAATACTGACAAATGGCTTTACGTGCAGGGAAAATACCTTTTGAGTCAGTATAACCAACAGCATTTGGAAGGTTTAAAGCCACATCATTGATAATTTCTTGTGGTGCTTCAAAGCCAAATGGGGCAGGGTTACCGATATTCAGCTTAATAATTTTATGCCCCGCTTCTTCCATCTCATTGGCGGCTCTCAGCACTGGCCCACGAATGTCATAGCAAACATGCTCAAGTTTTGAGGATTTCTTGATTACGCGTGGAGTTTGGGTGCTGTTTTGCATTTTGAGAGTCTCGGAAAGCGTTGGGGTCACTTTTACATTTTTTGTATAACGATATAAATAACTTTTGAATGTTTCGGTTGTTACAAGATCAAGATCATGATTGTCTCTAAGCAAAGCAACAATTTTTTCATGCGTAAATCCCTCCTGTCGATACTGTTTAATCATAGGGAGTAGATGTTTAAAAATAACGCTCTTTTTTTGCGACATTTGTTAAATCCTGATCAAGAACGACACTAAGATTAACACCAATTTTGCTCACACCAAAGCATTTAGTGAAAAAATGCTTACCTATATCATTTTTAATTGCTTACTTTTTGCTTTTAGTGCTTGTGATTCTTTTGTAAATTGTAAAGTAAAGACTAGAAATTTTAAGTTGAATAACGTAAATATAATATTATCCTATTTTAAATGGCATGGTAATAAGGAAAGTAATCATGGGGAAGCTCATTAAATCAGATCGCGAATGGCAAAGAGAGTTATCGCCTGAAGAGTTTAAAATTACTCGACAAAAGGGAACGGAAGCTGCATTTACAGGGAAATATTGGGACACTAAGCAACAAGGAATTTACACCTGTCGTTGTTGCGGAGAAGCATTATTTAGTTCTGATAGTAAATATGATAGCGGATGTGGTTGGCCGAGTTTTTATAAAACACTCAATGGCACGGCAATAGAAGAGCATGAAGACCATACACATGGCATGGAACGAACAGAAATCGTTTGTCATCATTGTGATGCACATTTGGGGCATGTCTTTGAAGATGGTCCACAACCGACAGGATTGCGCTATTGTGTAAATTCGGCTTCACTTGAATTAAAAACAGAAGAAAAAAATGATGAGGAAACATATCCATGACCAGCATTTATCAGTTTGAAGCTGAATTATTGGAAGGGGAAAATAAATCACTTTCAGATTACGAGGGGAAGGTTTTATTGATTGTAAATACTGCAAGCAAATGTGGATTTACACCGCAGTTTGCAGGTCTTGAAAAATTATATGAACAATATAAAGATCAAGGCTTTGAAGTTTTAGGCTTTCCAAGCAATCAATTTGGCGGACAAGACCCTGGAACCAATGATCAAATTGGCGAATTTTGCCAACGTAATTATGGCGTATCTTTTCCCATGTTTGCCAAAGTTGATGTGAAAGGTCCAGAAGCTCATATTGTATTTCGTTATTTGACCAACAACAGTAAAGGTGTGTTGGGTAATGGGGTTAAATGGAATTTCACCAAATTTTTAATCAATAAAAAAGGGCAAGTGGTCAACCGCTATGCACCGACCACTAAGCCTGAAACACTTACGTCAGATATTGAGCAAGAGTTAGTGAAGTAAAATGAATGTTGGGCGATCACTGGGTCGCCTCATTTTTATAAAAATGGATTTGTTTGATATTAAATGAAGAGGATATTCAAGCCATCTCAACCGTTTGTCTTGTCTGCACTATAATAAGCTTTAATTTTTTTGAAAATTTGCGTTATGATCAGATAAGTGATTAAAACGCCGAACAGGGTCATGCTTAGATAACAATGAAAACTAAAATTTTATTAATTACGACCTCATTCATGCTTGCACCGTCAGCATTTGCCGCTACGGATTCTGAAAAAAGTCAAAATTTATTGAATGTTTTAAATTCAACCTCGTTTATGGATACCTATCCTGATTTAAAAGATGATTTTGATGCTGATGAATATGTAAACCGCTATAAGCGGGGCTGGGAAAAAAAACCAGCCTTCAATTTGAGTAGCAATGAAGTCAAAGCAGGCAAAGAAATTATTGAGGTAAAGATTACTGCATTTCCTGATGGTCGTATTCAAAATGTTGAATTATTAGAATCTACAGGTTTTGCAAAAACTGATCAAAAAGTTTTGGCAGTACTTAAAAAGTCTAAACTTCGTGCAATGCCATATCCTGATGAAACAGTGACCTACGATACAATTCAAAAAATCAAAGTGATTTGATTTATCTAAAATCAAGATTATCATGAAAAAATGCCTCTTATTTTTCAGTGGAGGCATTTTTATATTTTAAAAATATGGGATTGGTAACTATACGTTAGAGAATGGATTTTAAGCGTTTAACCACTTCTTCACATTGTGCAAGGTCTGCAACCAAAGCTAAGCGCACATGATTTTCACCCGGATTGCCTTGTTCTGTTTCACGAGATAAATAGCGACCCGGTAAAACTTTAATATGGGCTTTTTCCATGAGCATTTTGGCAAAAGTTTCATCATTATCCACTTTAAGCCAATAATAAAAACCTGCGTCAGGTTTTTTTAGTGGCAATAAATGCCCCAGTTCTTTTTGGAAAAGATCAAATTTAGCACGGTACTGCACACGGTTTTCTTCTACATGCGTTTCATCATTCCATGCAGCAATCGATGCAAGTTGATGTTGTACAGGCATGGCTGCACCATGATAAGTACGGAATTTTAAATACGGCTTAAGTAGCGTTGCATCGCCTGCAACAAAACCTGAGCGCATGCCCGGTAAGTTTGAGCGCTTAGACAAGGAATGGAAAACAACACAGTTTTTATAATCGTCACGTCCTATTTCAGCACAAACTTCGAGTAAACCGATCGGTGCTTCATCAAACCAAAGTTCTGAGTAGCATTCATCCGATGCAATGACAAAATTATATTGGTCAGACAGTGCAATTAATTTTTTAAATTGTTCTTTTGAGAGTACAGCTCCTGTGGGGTTGCCCGGTGTACAGACAAAGAGTAATGCAGTTTTTTCCCAAACTTCGGCAGGAACAGCATCAAAATCCCCTAAATAATCATTTTCTTCAGTGCAGTTGATGAAATACGGCTCTGCGCCTGCAAGCAACGTTGCACCTTCATAAATTTGATAAAACGGATTTGGCATCACCACATAAGGCGTTTCATCACGATTAATCAAGGCTTGGACAAAAGAGAAGATACCTTCACGTGTACCTGTCACTGGAATAATGTGATTTTCCGCACTGATACTATTGAGCTTAAAGCGACGAGTTAACCACGCAGCAATACTTTGGCGTAATTCAGGTAGACCTTTACTGTTTGGGTAAGTCGAAAGATGTTGAAAATGATCAATAATGGCTTGTTTAACAAACTCAGGTGCAGGGTGCTTCGGTTCACCAATTGAAAGTGGTATCAGTGGTAAATCAGCAGGTTGTACATCCTGAAAAAGTTGAGTTAACTTTTCAAATGGATAGGGATGTAATAAAGACAAACTTGAGTTCATGGAACAATGACCAATATAAAAAGTAAATGAAGATAAAATTTAAGTTGAATGGAATGAGTAATTTCTTGTTCCACTCAACTTATATTAAATGATCTGAGCCATGAATTGGCACTGAAATCATGATTAACGGGTTTTAATGCTGACTAAAGACTTGACTAGATGCCTCATCGAGTGCGGATTTTAATTGCTCAGCAAAAATTTGTGCTTCTTCTGCATTGAGTGGTATACCATCTTTTTTGGTCACAAAGAATATATCTTCAGCTTTTTCACCGAGTGTCGCAATACGTGCAGAGTGAATATCTAAGCCTTGCATCATAAAAATCCCGCCGACTCTCGCAAGTAAACCGGGCTGATCAAGCGTAGAAATTTCAACCATATTCTGTTGTAAGGCTTCGTTGAGTGTGACATCAACTGTATTTTCAATTTCAAAGTGACGTAATTGACGAGGTATACGGCGTTGCATTAAGCCAGGATAAACATCTGAATTACTCAGTGCTTTGACCAATGCTTCTTTCACTGTGAGTTCACGATCAGGATCAGTCAGTAAAGTTCCAAAACGATCAAGAACCACGTAAGTGTCTAGGCTAAAAGAGGTACTTGCTGTAATAATTCGTGCATCTTGAACGTCAAGGTTCATTTTATCGAGCACAGCAACGGTGGTTGCAAATAAATTGGGTTGGTCTCGAGTGTAAATGAACAGTTGTACGGCATCTTGTGCTGCTTTTCGGTGCGCACGCATGAGCACTAAAGGTGCAGGATTATCGCCGTGCTGTAAAATGGCACGTGTATGCCATGCAATTTCATTGGCAGATTCTTTGATGAAATATTCATCGCCGAGTTCTTGCCACACGCTTTGGACTTGATCGAATGAAAAATCATTGACCAAATGTTCACTCGCTGCAAATTTGGTATCTTCAATCAGCATTTGATAATCGACAGGACGATCTAAACCTGAACGTATAATGTCACGTGCATGGGTATACAGTTGGCGCATCAGCGAAGAACGCCATGTATTCCATAGCTTTGGATTGGTGGCATTAATGTCTGCAACAGTTAGTGTATAGAGATGGTCAAGATGCTCCATATCTCCCAGTTTTTCAGCGAATGTTTTCACCACATCGGGGTCTGAGATATCTTTTTTCTGAGCAGTCATCGACATCAGTAAATGATTTTGAATGAGCCATGCGACAAGATTACATTCACGATCTGTTAATCCATGTGCACGACAAAATTCAATAGCATCAGCAGCCCCAAGTTCACTATGATCACCGCCACGACCTTTGGCAATGTCGTGGAATAGTGCAGCAAGCAGAACTAAGTCACGGCGTTGTAGTCGTTGATATACTGAACTGACTACAGGATAATTTTTAGCAAATTCAGGTTCTTGGAAACGACTTAAGTTGCGTAGCAGAAGTAAGGTGTGTGCATCAACGGTATAAATATGGAATAGATCATATTGCATTAGTCCCATAATTTGCCCAAAGGCAGGAATGTAATTGCCAAGTACGCTATAGCGTTTCATTGCCACTAATGTTTCATATAGGCGTTGAGGAGAGCGTAAAATTGCCATAAACAATGCCTGATTATCAGGATGATTACGGTAATTAATATCAATGCGTTTAGCGGCTAAAATCAGTAAGCGTAAAGTGCGGGCACGAATGCCTTCAACATTGGGTGTGTTGGCAAGTAAATAGAAAATTTCTAAAATTGCACTCGGTTTTTCTGAGAAAACTTTATGGTGTTGTACGGCAAGTTTGCCATCAACGACTTTGAAGCGCTCATTAATATTTTCAATGTTACGTTCGTAATTGGGCAGGCGAGGGGTAATGACCGATTCATTAAAATATGCCAATAACATTTCATTGAGTGTCGATACTGACTGTGCAGTACGGTAGTAACGCTTCATAAATTGTTCAATTGGATAATTTGGATGCTGATCTTCGGTGCGGGTATAGCCAAATTTCGCAGCAATTTCACGTTGATAATCAAATAATAAGCGATTTTCATCACGCTTAGCAATACGATGTAAATGGTGGCGAATTTCCCATAAAAAGTTTTCAGCTTCCTCTAAAACACGCAATTCAAATTCAGAAATAAAGCCTAAATGAACCAAGTCATAAATACGATTGACACGGAAATGACGTTTTGCAATCCAACCAATTTGATTAATATCTCGAATGCCACCTGGTGCATTTTTAATATCAGGTTCTAAATTGCTTTCAGTATGGTTATGCTGTGCATAACGATGTGCTTGTTCGGCGACTTTTGCATCAAAGAAAGTTTTATCTGTCCATGTTTGCGACACAACACGGCGTGGCCATTTGGCAAGGTGCGGATTGCCAATAATGGTTCGTGCTTCAATGAGTGTGGTTGCAACTGTTAAATCATTGGTGGCTTGTTCAAAACAACTTTTGATGGTACGGACACTGATACCCGGTTTAAAATTGCCAACATCCCAAAGCGATGCAATAAAAGCAGTGACTTGTTTTTCTTGTTCAGGTGTCAATTCATCTTCTGATAAGACCATGATGTCAACATCAGAATACGGCAACATTTCCCGACGACCATAGCCACCCACTGCAAAGAGGCTTAAGTCAGTTTGATCAAGTTCAGCATGATTCCATAAAAAAATTAGCGCTTCATCAATAATGTCTGAACGGCTACGGACAATTTCTCGAATAGAATGACCCGACTCAAAGCTTTCCTGTAACTGCTTTTCAACATCGGTGCGCCATTGGTTAATGGCTTTGATATCGTGAATGTCTGTAACGCAGGATAACAGTGGAATAGTATCGATCATGAAAAAATTGTCCGTAAATTTATCAATTAGTTGTTCAAGTTTACAGTGACAGCATCGGCTACTTCCTGAGCGAGTTGACGTGCCTGTTCTATAGTTTCTGCACGAGCTGTTGCTACGCCCATGCGACGACGTTTAAAACCTTCGGGTTTACCGAATAAACGTAAATCGGTCGCAGGATTTGTTAAAGCAAGATTTAGACCACTATAAGATAAATTACTTGCATCCACACCTGCATAGATGACGGCACTTGCTGCCACACTGTGACGTTCAGTATTGACAGGTAAACCTAAAATGGCGCGAGCATGCAATTCAAATTCACTTTGAAATTGAGATGCAAGTGTCACAAGTCCAGTATCATGTGGGCGTGGTGAAACTTCACTAAACCACACTTTATCGCCTTTGACAAACAGTTCAACCCCGAAAATTCCACAACCACCGAGTGCAACAGTGACTTTATTGGCAATGCGTTTGGCTTCAGTCAATGCAGCATCGCTCATCGGTTGTGGTTGCCAACTTTCAACGTAGTCGCCAGCATCTTGACGATGTCCAATCGCGTCACAAAAATGGGTTTCAATTTCACCTGTTTGTGGATTTTTAGCACGGACTGTGAGTAAAGTAATTTCAAAATCGAAATCAATTTGCGATTCAACAATGACAGTTCCTTGATTGACACGTCCACCTGTTTGCGCATATTCCCAAGCGGCATCAACTTCGGCATATTCTTTAACACGAGATTGTCCTTTGCCTGAAGATGACATCACTGGTTTTACAAAATTTGGATAACCAATATCATCACACGCAGCGCGGAAACTTTCTAAAGAATTTGCAAAACGATACGCTGAGGTTGGTAGTCCGAGTTCTTCCGCTGCAAGACGGCGAATGCCTTCACGGTTCATAGTCAAGTTCACTGCTTTTGCAGAAGGAATAACAGTAGCTATATTTTCTTGTTCTATTTCAATAAGTACTTCTGTTGCAATCGCTTCAATTTCAGGAACAATCAGATTGGGTTTTACATTTTCAATGAGTGCTTTGAGTTCTGTTGCATCTGCCATATTTAAAGTATAAGAAAAATGAGCAACTTGCATAGCAGGGGCATTTTCATAGCGGTCAGCAGCATGGACTTCTACACCAAGTCGTTGTAATGAAATGACCACTTCTTTACCAAGCTCACCAGAGCCAAGAAGTAGAACTTTAAATGCTGATGATTGAAGTGGGGTACCCAAAGTGACGCTCATGTTATTCTTCCATGCCTGATTTCTAGGGGCTTTAAGCATAGCAGAACTGATCGCTGTGTTAAGGGCAGATTCATATAAAATAATGATATTTTCTAATAGTAGAATAGAAAAAGGAGGGTAAGATTATATGCATAATTGAACAAGGAAATTGATAAATCTAAATCTACCGAGTTAATTTTCAAATAAGTTTATTACTTTTTTCGATATTCCATGCTTTTTGTGGATGATATTCCGCATATAAATGGTCAGGGAAAAAGAAATGGACAACTTCAGTGGCTTCATCGTTTTTTAAGGCGTAAAAGTAAATCTTTATACTATTTTTAAAAGTTATAAGTACATCTTTGTCATTAATAACTTTAATATTTTTTACAGATTTAAATTTAATTTGCTGTAATAGTTGATCAAGTTCCATATTAGACTTTAAATCTTTACAACTAAGAAGTAGTTGATCATGGTGGAAGATTTCCCAATTTGAAGAATACGTTCCTAGCTCCCATTCTCCATAAAAAGGAACAGCCGATTTTTGATCATTATAAATTTTGTTACCAAAACCTAAATGAAGACTTTTCCATTCACCAATTCTTTGTCTACAACATGGTTGACCTAATATACTTTGTAAAATAGTGGGGGTTTTATTGATGGGGTTCATTGGTTTACCGTAAATTAAAATTTTTATAGTTGTACTTTTTACTTATAAAATTAAATAGGCACATAAGTATAGACAATACCATACGCCAAAGCTGCTGTTAACGTCGCCAAAACAATCCGCTTAAAGATAAAATACAATCCTGTCAGAACAATAAAACCCACCAACATGGCAAAACTTTTATTCGGTGTTTCAATCAGTGGTGGCAGCGTTGCGACAATGAGCATAGAACTAATTGCTGCTATGCCAATACTCCCTAAAGCAATTTTAAGCCATGTTGCTCCACGATTTTGAGCCGTTTTTTGACTTTTTTGAATCACGTAAAAGGGACCAAAACGCGATGCAAAGTTGGCAATACCCACCAAAATACCGACTAAAATAATCTGTAAATCCATTAGATACTGACCTCATCAGGCTGTTTTAAAACATAATGTTTAAATAAGCCTGCTAAAATTCCCGATGTAATACCAATAAAAATAGCGGCAGACATATTAATGAAATAACAAGCGAGAGCAGAAACAATGAGACATACAGCAACGACAAAAGTATGTTTCTTTTCAAAAGCCGCAAGCAAGAAACTTAAGAATAATGCAGGAAGTAAAAAGTCAAGTGCAGCCTGTAAAAACTGAGGCATATTACTGACTTGATCAGCAAATAAACCACCCAAAAATGAGCCTAAAGCCCATGAAAGCCAACTAAATAAACTTAATCCTAACATCCAAGATTCAGACCATTCTTGACGACGTTGTGACAGTTTAATCATCCCTGCAGCAAAGACTTCATCAGTTAAACCCCAAGCCCAAACTGCAGTTTTTTTCATATTCAAACGATCTTGAATAAGATTTTGGAGTGCAGGGCCATACAGGATATGCCGAATATCCAATGCAATTACCGTTAAAGCGGTCATCCAAATAGACGTTCCGCTACCAAGTAATGCAACCACAAGAAATTGACTTGCACCTGCATACATAGAGCAAGATAAAAACAGAGCTTCCCAAGCACTAAAACCAAATTGGGTTGCAGATACGCCAAAGGCAAAGGATACGGGGAGGTAAGTAAAGATAATGGCTTGACTATCTTTAGCGCCTTGCCAAAAACCAGCAGGATCGACTGGAGGAGTCTTGTGCTCAGACACGGTACACCATGAAAAAATTGATCAAAAGATAAAATGAAGTTGAGTATTGTACCCGAATTTACTAGCATATCACTGAATCGTTTTCATCCATTAGGCGCATATATGTCTGTGATTAAGTCACCGTCCATCTTGATGATGGGCTTAATTTCAACAGTATTTTTACTGCAAGGTTGTGGTCAGTCATCTGAACAACCCAAACAACAGGTTGAAATTAAAGCAGCACCGAAACTGACCAATGACGCAACGGCTTATGCCAAAGAAGCATGGAAACTGATTAATCAGATTGAACCTTTTGTTTATCGTAAACAACTGAATTTAATTGAAGAAAATGTCCGAAAACCCATTCGTAAACTCAGCACCGATTGGCGAATTAATGTCAAAATGACCGATTCAGTGACTGAAGGGAAATATGCACTTTGTCGTAAAGCCTTGACCTCACTGGATAATTTTGCACGTTCAACCTTGCAAAAAGATGGCTCACTTGTGCAGAAACAACAAGAATATGAACGTGATAAAGCGCAGTGTAAAGATGCGATTGATAACCCGAGCCAAGGCAATACCAAAGCTTATAACAATCTTTTTTAAGGTTAATGGTTTTTAAAAAGCAAAAAAAAGACTTCCTGAAAAATCAGGAAGTCTTTTTTGTATTATTTGGTTTTGGTGGTTTTATCTGCGGGTATTGCACTATTTACTTTGGCTTGAACAGCCGTAGTTGTTTTGGTTGGGGTTTGTTTAAGATTTTCTGTTTGTTTCTTTGCAGCAGTCGTGGTTTTCTTTTCCGTTTGCTTTAGTTCAGGGGTTTTCTTTTGAATATTTGCTGGGACACAAGAACCGCCTTTATGATTTGGACCTGTTCCGCCAGTGACTGTTGTGCCCTTAGGGCACGCCATAGCACTTGCACTCAGTACACTTAGAAGTGTTGCTGTAAGGATTGTGGCAATTTTTTTCGTTGCATTATTTTTCATTAGATATATTTTCATGTCAATAAGCACTTTATCAGTGGCGTTTTTGCCTAAATATAATCTAAACAGATTACGTTGAATGCTGTATAGCAGAATTGTTTATAATTGTACCAATTTATAAAGATATTTCAGACTGTTGTAGTTATTAAGCCTATTTTAAGCTTGGTTGCTTTTGCTTGCTAAAAGCATAGAAAGAGGTTGAGGTGGATCTCATTGTAATCGGTCAATACGGCTCTTTCATTTAAAATTGTAGATGCTATTTAATCTATCAAAACTTAGCTCATGTAAGTGTTTTGTTTTTAAATTTTAAAAATTATTAAAGTGCTTATATTTCTATTTTAAAGAGGTATGACATTCTAGGAAAATTTTTTCTATAGAAAATATAGATTTTATCGTTGTCATAAAATTGTCATTCATACGATGCATAGTGCCGTGTATGCAGTAAATTTACAGATTTTTGACAAAAGAGAAGAAAGATATGGGTTTTAAATACGGCATTGCAGCATTGGGTTTAGTTTGTGGCTCGCTACTCAGTGGACCAGTTTTTGCAGCAGTGACGATTTCTGCACCAGAAGAAATTGTACTATTGGCGGTGAATGATCAAGAGATTAATAGCGGTCTATTTCGCTCTAAAAACAATGAATATAAAGTCGATGCGGGACAGGTTGCACTGAGTGTGCGTTATCAACAGTATTTTGAACATTTAAATGGTGAGCACGATATTTTAAAATCGGGTGTGGTCACAGTAACGGCACCTGATTTAAAAGATGGGCAGGCTTATCAATTGGCTTTGGTCAATGCACCACGTAGTTTTGATGAAGCCAAAGCATTTGTAATACAACCTACAGTTGCGATTTATGATAAAAATAAAAAAATGATTGTGCAGCAAACAGGTGTGAACAATGAAGTGAAACCATGGCTCAGTTCAGGGATATTTACCAAAGTTATGGACTTAACAGGAAAGCATAAAACACCAACGAATCAACCTGCACCTGTGTATGCAAATAATGCAACTGAGTCTATTGCTGTTGCGTCTGTAATGAATAACTCAGACAGTACAACTTCATCAGATCAACAATTGATTCAAATGTGGCAAAAAGCCTCAAAAGTGGAACGTCAAAAGTTTATGAGTTGGTTGGCTGAGCAATGATTTTATGATGTTTTGGATATTTGAAAATTTTATTATAAAGTATTAAAATCAATCGATGATATTGCCGAAATATGGATACACACACTAAAATCGTGCCCAATTTAAACTTTAGACTTGCCATTTTGGATGATGTACCTGTCATTGTTGATTTGCTAAATGTTGCTTATCGTCAGGAAGAAGGTAGGAGTTGGACAAGTGAGTCTAAAATTGTCACAGGTGACCGAGTCAATGATCAGCAGTTAGAGGATTCATTAAGACAAACTCATTTTGAGTTGTTTGTTGCAGAATTAGATCAAAATATTGTGGCATGTATCGGATTAACATTTTCTGAGTCCGATGTGGAAGTTGGGATATTTGCCATTGCGTCGCATTATCAAAATCAAGGCTTAGGTCGACAGGTTTTAGACTTTGCTGAAAATCATGTATATAAAAGTATTCAATACAAAAAATTAAAGTATTTTGTGATGTGGGTACTCAGTGTGCGCTATGAATTGATTGCCTATTATGAACGTCGTGGTTATGTGCAAACGGGTGGAGTCGGTGACTATCCTTTTGATGCGAATGTAGGAACTCCAATTGTAGATTTATATTTGGTCGAGATGAAAAAAATGATTTCAAAAGATAGAATTTAAAACAGACCGTAAAAAAACCCTGAATAATCAGGGTTTTTGAATTTTTGATGAATAAGTTGGATTTAACTTAGGTTAAAAACCAAGTGTAATAGCCCCACAACATGAGTGGCCATGCAACAAATGGACTAAATAACCATTTCCAAAGCCAAAACCTAGGAATAAAACCAACACCATGAATAAAACCACCTGAAATGCCGATCATGATATACATCATCGCACTGTGGCTATATTCACCATTCGCATCCAACATGGCACCTGGATGTATTAATAATACAGCTGCAAGAGGCAATGCCAACAAAAATGAAACGGCCATTGCGATCTTATTCGGCTTTTTTTCTTCAGTTGTCATTGTCACTTCAGTCATATTTTATTCCTCATCTAAGTCTTGATGATGCTCGATATAAAGCGCACTGAGTACACCTGCGAAACATGCCATCAAAACACCAAGAATCCAAGCGAAATACCACATATTTATTCTCCTTGAACACAGCCTTAGTAGAGGCTGTGTGTATTTTCTTGAATATGTTTATTTGTGATTACGCCCCACATCTTATAATAGCACCAAGTTGTATAGAGCAAGATCAGTGGAACAAAAATACCCGCAACTACGGTCATTACAGTGAGTGTATTTTTACTCGAAACAGCATCCCACATGGTTAAACTTACAGTCGGATTAATACTCGAAGGCATGAGGAATGGGAATAAAGCAAAGCCTGCTGTTAAAATAGAACCAGTCACTGCTAATGTTGAACCCATAAAGCTCAAGCCTGCTTTATCTTTACCTGCGCCTAGAACAATAAGAAGTCCACCTAAAATTGCGGAAATAGGGGCAAGCATGGTGATTGGATACAGTGTGTAGTTATTCATCCAACCATGGTTGCCTGTGGTTAATACTTCTTTGGCAAGTGGGTTTGCAACACCGTTGGTATTGAAAGGTTGAGCGAGTGTATAACCTTCGATATTACCGAAGTATAACCATGCGCCTGCACCTAAGAAGCAAACAAGAAAGATGATACCCATCAGTTGTGTTGCTTTCGCAGAGCGTTTACGTAAATCACCATCTGTACGAAGCATGAGCCACGCACCACCATGTGCACACAGCATCGATAAGCTGACTAGACCACAAACCAATGCAAATGGGTTGAGGAGTGCAAAGAAACTGCCTGTATAGGTTGAACGAACAGTTTCATCTAAGGTAAATGGAACACCTAAGAACATATTACCAAAGGCTACCCCAAAGACTAGAGCAGGTACTGCACCACCGATACATAAACCCCAATCCCAAGATGTACGCCATTGTGTGTTATTGAGTTTAGATCTGTAGTCAAAACCGACTGGTCGTAAGAACAGTGCAAATAAAACCAATAATAGTGCCCAATACATTCCAGAAAAAGCGGTTGCGTAAACCATTGGCCATGCAGCAAACAGTGCACCACCTGCAGTTACAAACCAAACTTGGTTACCTTCCCAATGCGGTGCAATGGTATTGATTGCAGCACGACGTTCATCATCGTTTTTACCAACAAATGGCATAAGTGCCATTGAGCCCATATCGAAACCATCGGTGAGGGCAAAACCAATCAGTAAGACACCGACTAACACCCACCAAATGATTTTGAGCAGTTCATATTCGATCATGATTGCGCTCCTTCAACTTTTTCTTGTTGTGCGGCTTCAAGTTTTTCGAAGTGATATTTACCTGTATGTAGCGAACTTGGTCCAAGACGTGAGAATTTAATCATCAAATACATTTCAATAATCAGTAATACGGTATAGAACGCTGCCAATGCGATGATTGATCCCCATACATCACCTGTACTTAAGCTAGATGCTGATAAGTGCGTTGGTAATACTTCACCAATCGTCCACGGTTGACGACCACCTTCAGCCACATACCAACCTGTTTGCGCTGCAATCCAAGGAAGTGGTAGGGCAAACAAAGCAAATTTGAGTAACCATGGTTTATTTTCTGCATTACGTTTTGCCACTGCGTAGGTTGCAAGGATAAACAGTAAAAGCATAAGGAAACCAGAAGCCACCATGGCACGGAAAGAGAAAAACAATGCAGTCACGTTAGGAATGGTATCTTTAGTGGCAGCTTTGATTTGATCTTCAGAAGCATCAGTCACTTTTTCGGTATATTTTTTCAACAACAAACCATAACCGAGATCTTTTTGGTTTTCTTGGAAAGATGCCATAAGCTCTGGAGAGCGATCACCCGCACGAAGTTTTTCAAGTTCACTGTATGCAACCATACCATTACGAATACGGACTTCATGTTGAACCATCAAATCTTTTAAGCCTGTCACCTCTTTATCAAGTGAACGAGTGGCAATAATTCCCATTGCATAAGGTATTTTTATAGCATAGTCAGTACGTTGTTCTTCCTGATTTGGAATACCGAATAACGTAAAGGGTGCAGGTGCTGGATGTGTTTCCCATTCAGACTCAATTGCAGCCAATTTGGTTTTTTGTACATCACCTAACTCGTAGCCAGATTCATCACCGAGCAAAATAACAGAAAGTGTAGAGGCTAAACCAAAGATTGCAGCAATTGCGAAAGAGCGACGAGCAAAGGGTAAATCACGTTTTTTCAACATGTAATAACTTGAAATAGCCAATACAAAAATTGCGCCTGTGACATAACCCGCAGAAACTGTATGAACAAATTTTACTTGAGCAACTGGATTGAAAATGAGTGCACCAAAATCTACCAGTTCCATACGCATGGTTTCAAAATTAAATTCTGAACCGACAGGATTTTGCATCCAACCATTGGCAACCAAAATCCATAATGCAGATAAATTTGAACCCAATGCAACAAGCCAAGTTACACCTAAATGTTGAACTTTAGACAGGCGATCCCAGCCAAAAAAGAATAAACCAATAAAAGTTGATTCTAAAAAGAATGCCATTAATCCTTCAATAGCAAGTGGCGCACCGAAAATATCCCCTACATAATGTGAATAGTACGCCCAGTTTGTACCGAACTGGAATTCCATAGTTAAACCAGTGGTTACGCCTAAGGCAAAATTAATTCCGAAGAGTTTCCCCCAGAACTTAGTCATATCCTTATAAATTTCTTTGCCAGAAATGACATATGTCGTTTCCATAATGGCAAGCAGAAAAGCTAGGCCTAGCGTAAGAGGTACAAAAATAAAGTGATACATTGCGGTCATTGCGAATTGGAACCGCGAAAGATCGACCACGCTTTCAGAAATCATCAACGTGTCTCCTT
>CAXYZD010000051.1:0-16301 GCA_964293455.1 uncultured Acinetobacter sp.
GGAGAATAATAATGAGCGCAATTCAATATGAAAAAAATGCGGATGGCATTGTTATTTTAACTTTGGACTCTCCAAACCAATCGGCAAACACCATGAATGGTGACTTCCGTGTTGCTTTAGAAAATATCGTTTCAAAGCTAAAATCTGAAACTGATATGACCGGTATTATTTTCCGTTCAGCGAAAAAAACCTTCTTTGCAGGCGGTGATTTAGACGAGCTGATTGAAGCTCGCCCTGAAGATGCAACGCCATTTTTTGAAATGATTCAAAAGATGAAAGCTGAGTTTCGTTATATCGAAACTGCGGGTGTTCCTGTGGTGGCTGCGCTCAATGGCACGGCGCTTGGTGGTGGTTGGGAAATTGCTTTAGGTTGTCATGCACGTATTGCATTAAATGATCCAAAAGCAAAATTTGGTTTACCTGAAGTGACTTTAGGTTTACTGCCGGGTGGCGGTGGTATTGTGCGTATGGTTCGCCTATTGGGCTTACAAAATGCATTCCCATTTCTCATGGAAGGTAAACAGTTCGGTGTTGATAAAGCCAAATCTTTAGGTTTAATTCAAGATACCGCTGAAACTGTTGACGAGTTGATGAGTAAAGCAATTGCTTGGGTAAAAGCGAATCCTAAATCTCAACAAGCTTTTGATGTAAAGGGTTATAAAATTCCGGGCGGTGATCCTAAAACCCCTGCGGTAGCACAAGTTCTTGCAATTGCTCCAGCAATGCTGCGTGACAAAACAAAAGGTTGCTACCCTGCGCCTGAAGCGATTATGGCTGCTGCGGTTGAAGGCGCTCAAGTCGATATAGATACAGCATTGACCATCGAATCACGTTATTTCACTTATCTTGCAACAGGTCAAGTGGCGAAAAATATGATTGGTACATTCTGGCATGGTCTAAATGCGATTAAAGCTGGTGCAAGCCGTCCAAAAGACATCGTAAAATGGCAAGCAACCAAAGTCGGTGTCCTTGGTGCAGGTATGATGGGCGCAGGTATTGCCTACTCAACTGCAAGCAAAGGCATTGCAGTAGTCTTAAAAGATGTTTCTCAGGAAAATGCAGATAAAGGTAAGGCGTACAGCCAAAAACTTTTGGATAAGAAAGTTTCTCAAGGTCGTATGACTGCTGAAAAGCGTGATCAAGTTTTAAGTTTAATTACAGCGACAGCAAATGCTGAAGATTTAAAGGGTTGTGATTTAATTATTGAAGCAGTCTTTGAGAATCCAGAACTTAAAGCCAAAGTCACCCAAGAAGCAGAAGTATTTCTGAGCGATAACGGCATTTATGCATCGAATACATCGACATTGCCAATTACAGGTTTAGCAAAAGCATCGAAAGATGACAAAAAATTTGTTGGTCTACACTTCTTTAGCCCTGTCGATAAAATGCCTCTGGTTGAAATTATTAAAGGTGAAAATACTTCGGCTGAAACTTTGGCAAAAGCCTATGACTATGTTCAACAAATTGGTAAAACCCCAATTGTGGTGAATGACAGTCGTGGTTTCTTTACCAGTCGTGTCTTTGGAACATTTATTCAAGAAGGTCTACATTTACTTGCTGAAGGCATACACCCTGCACGTATTGAAATGGCTGCACTTAAAGCAGGTATGCCTATAGGTCCTTTAGCCATTCAAGATGAAGTCTCATTAACATTGACTGAACATATTGCAAGTGAAACACGTAAGGCATTACAAGCGGAAGGTAAAACATTACCTATAACACAAGTCGATGATGTCGTTAAGACAATGATTCATACCTTTGAACGTAAAGGTAAAGCTGCTGGTGCTGGTTTTTATGAATATCCTGAAGGTGGGAAAAAACACTTATGGGATGGTTTGAGCCACTGGGCAAAAGAAGTGGATATTTCTGAACAAGAAATGATTGATCGTTTCCTCTTTGTTCAATCACTTGATACTTTGCGTTGTTATGAAGAGAACGTCCTTGAGTCGGTTGTAGATGCCAATATTGGTTCGATTTTCGGCATTGGTTTTGCGCCGTGGACAGGCGGTGCGATTCAATTCTTAAATCAATATGGTTTAGAAAAAGCATTACTACGTGCCAATACACTTGAAGCAAAATATGGTGAGCGTTTTAAAGCACCACAAAAACTTAAAGACTCAATTTCCCAAGGCAAAATTGACTAATTTAAGCTAAAAAATCAAAGGGATTGTTCGCAGTCCCTTTTTTATATCCAAAATATACATCTAAAATTTTAATACACGATATAAAACTTTATTCGCTAACTTTAAGTCACTATTTCGTGAATAAAAATTCAAAATTGCTATTCGATAAAATATAAATTGAAGCAAAAAATTGGGCGTATCTCTTTACTAGACAGCAGAACAAAAATCACTTTCTGTGTATTAGAAGAGCAAAAACTATCATTTTACTCAAATGAGTCATGGTGGATCATACGGATTCACAAGATTAAAAACATAATAGTTGAGCTAAAAATATCCTTAAATAAATTAGGGTTTTTACATTTTTTTGGTCTGAATATTGTATTTTCCATGTTATAACATAACCAAGTTAATCTTCTTTTATCTGGAATACTCCCATGTCAGATGCCCTAAAGTCCCAAGAAATTGCCAACGAAAAAAAAGGTTGGAAAGGTCTATTAATTGCTGCTGTTCTGAGTGTTTTATTTCTTGGCATTTTTTATATGGCAATGAGCAATGAGCCTGATTATATGCCAAGCAAGCAAAATCAATCTCAGATTCACAATCAAGCATCTACAGAACATCAACATGAGGGTAAAACCATGACTGATGAAGAAATGAAAAACATGAACCATGCTGAATCTTCATCAGAACATGCACATTAATGACATTTAAAAAAATGACTTGATTGTGCTTCATCGCAGATCAAAACAAAAAGATCGATATTACGTAATATCGATCTTTTTGTTTATAGATGTCTAACAATTCAAAGCCATTGAATCAATCAATGAGAAGCGTCAAACATCATCGTCATATCAACATGTGGAATACCACAATCTAAATATTCACTACCCTGAACAGTAAAACCTAAACTTTCATAAAAATGAATTGCATGTACCTGAGCAGATAATTTAAGTGTTGGTCGTTGCTCAATTTTTGCCTGAGCAATAATTTGCTGCATTAGAATTCGACCGATTCCATAACCACGATACGCCTTTAAAACGGCAACTCGCCCCACACTGTGATTTGACAATAATCGTGCTGTAGCAATCGCTTGTTGCTGTGCGTTATAAACAATGAAATGTAACGCAATTGCATCTTGATCATCCCATTCATCTTCTACAGCAATGCTCTGCTCTTCAATAAATACCGCTGTTCGAATACGACGAGCTTCTTGCTCTACAACAGCCCAATCTGCCTGTTGAATATTTAATCCTTTCATCGAGATATTTCCCTCTATATTCGCTTAACGTTTTGCAGTTTCAAAAATAATAAATATGTGTAAATTCACCACAATTTTTTAAATTAGTGCTAATTTAAGTACGGACTTTATTATAATTCTACATAGACCTAGCGCAAAATATGAAATTTAAAACATTAAAATATACTGTTATTTTGAGCGCAATTTTTGCCTCAAATCTCACTTCAGCACAAAATATAGATCAATCTCGTGCTATTGCCTTGAGCAATGCCATGATTCAAATGTTTGCCACCACACATTTATCCAATTCTGATGCCCAAGTCAAAATGATTGCCCTCATTCAAAATGTGCCTGAAGCTGAAATTCGTAAAACCAATCAAGAAAATATTCAAGCTTTTACATCAGCTGCCGATAGTCTGTATGCCACACTCAAAGAACAATTTGGTGATGCCGATTTCAATATTTTAAAACCTGCTTTTGAGCATCAAATGGTAACGCAAAATTCATTTTATAAAAGCTGTAAGGTCAATGGGAAAGTGACTGAGCAACAAAATGATCTGCTTGTTCCCATTCTCTGCCAACTACCAACACTTGATGTTGGTTCACTCAATCTGCCTGAGCGTAAAAAAACTGAAAGTGATGCCCAATTTATGGCTCGTTCAATCAATACGGTGTCGACTAGTTTAGACAATGCACCGAAACGAGCATTTCCAACGCACATTTTGATTCATCGCCATGATGGTCATTATGTCCCCGAAATGGATAATCCCCTCTATTTTCCGAACAGTATTTCACAGCATATTACAGGCGCACCTGAAGAAAAATCTGAAACATTGCGCGATGAAGAAGATGCAGCACCTTAAAATTAAGATCGCTTTTTAGTCAAATTTCAATATATAAATGAAAGTGATGATCAATTGTAAAATTCATCATCACTCAAATACACACTTAGCCTATTAGCATTTACAACCAACGCCCTGCTGATCCCAGACATCATTCAGCAACAATTCAAGTGAATGCTGTTGTATACCGTACATGTCTTTCAAGGCTTCAATCTGTGCTAAGACCTCCTGATCAGGCGTTATGTAGTCTTTGCGCTTGGTTGCCAAAATCATTTTATTTTTACTCGTATGTTCAAGTGCTACAAATTCAAAGACTTTTGTATCATAACCATAGGCTTTTAGGAATAATGCACGAATTGTATCAGTCAACATTTCCGCTTGTTGTCCTGCATGAATACCAAATTGCAACATCGGTTGAAGTACAGTTGGACTTTTAAGCTGTGGACGTAATTCTTTATGGCAACACGGCGCACACATAATCATTTGCGCATTAAGTCGGATGCCAGTATGAATGGCAAAATCCGTGGCAACATCACATGCATGCAAAGCGATCATGACATCAAGTTGTTCAGGCTCAAAGGTGCGGACATCACCCTGAAAAAATTCCAATTGTTGAAATTCTGACTGCTGTGCCACGTCTTGGCAAAAGTTCACCATTTTTTCATTGAGTTCAACGCCCGTTACTAAAGGTTGTTGATAGTTTTTAGCTAAGTAGTCATATAGTGCAAAGGTCAAATAGCCTTTACCTGAACCAAAATCAACAACATGTAAAGGACGTGAATCTGTTGAAATCGTATCTACCGCACCTGCAAAAATTTCAACAAATTTATTAATCTGTTTCCATTTCCGAGCCATGCTTGGAATAATTTGTGCTTTTGCATCGGTAATTCCTAAAGGCTGTAAAAAGTAACTCTGTTGATCGACAAAGCGATTCTTCGTCCGATCATGCCCTTGTTGCTCATCGACTTTTTTCACTGCATTTTTTAACTTAGTGATACTCAACATGGCTTTCTTTTTATTTTTTTTCAGTTGATATTCTTGTTCATGGGTGAGTAAGTTTGCTTGCTTACATTGTGCGAGTAATTCACTGACCAATACAAACGCGCCTGAAAGTGGATAGTTTTTGGTCACATCCTGAGTCTTATAACGGTATAAAACATTCAATACTGTGTCATTTTGCAGAAGAATAGTACGCACAGTAATTTTTTCTAAATGCTCTAATTCTCCTTTGTATTGGCTTAGAATCAGACGATCAAAGCTTTTTGAATCAATTGCTTGCTGAAAAGCATCGAGCAATTGTTGTTCTTGAACTGAAAATAAAGCCGCATCTGACATAGCAAAAACCTGAAGGAGATATACGGTTATTTTAAAACGTCTTAACTCAAAGGTAAAATTACATTACTATACATCCGTATTTTTAAGAAAATAAAAGCAATGAATACTTCAACCTCCCCACTACAAAGCTATGATCCTATTGAGGAACGTATCAATGCCATGAGTCATGCGCTTGGTGCTGTCCTTGCCATATTTGCCACAGGCTTTATGCTGATAAAAGGCAGTTATTTACCCGTATGGCAGTATTTTGGGTTGATTGTGTATGGACTCAGTATGATTTTGCTGTTTTCAAGTTCTACAATTTACCACTTTTCCCAAGATGAACAAAAACGAGCTTGGTATAAAAAACTCGATCATACCGCTATTTATTATTTGATTGCAGGAACCTATACGCCTTTTCTTGCTATTGGGTTACCAACGACCAAAGCACATTATCTTTTGATTGCCTTATGGATCATTGCCGCAATTGGAACACTATTCAAGTTAGTTTTCATCCATCGTTTTCAAAAAATTTCCCTGATTGCTTATTTGGTCATGGGCTGGCTTGCTGTGCTCGTGATTGATGATATGCAACGTTTTTTAAAACCAGATGCATTAAAATTATTAGTGATTGGTGGCTTAGCTTATACGATTGGCGCATTGTTTTATGCCCTAAAAAGAGTAAGATACACGCATGCAATTTGGCATATTTTTGTATTGATTGGGGCAGGATCACAATTCCTATCTATCTATCTTTACGTCATTTAATCCTTTGCCACTCAAAATTCAGTGACCCTGAATGTGTGAAATAGGATTGATCCCGTTGTTTTTTTAAAAAATTACGCCTTTTTTAAAAAAATTACGCTTGAGAACTATTTTTTACTTTTTCTAAGTGTAAGGTCTATCATGGCGTCATCAACATCTACAAATGAAGTTCCAACAAATTCAAAAGCTCGTGTACTTATGGCGAGTTTGGTTGGTACAACCATCGAATTCTTCGATTTTTATATCTATGCAACTGCTGCGGTCATTATTTTTCCGCACTTGTTCTTCCCTGCAAGTACCGATCCGACTACGGCAACAATTCAATCACTTGCAACTTTTGCCATTGCCTTTATTGCTCGCCCTATTGGCGCAGCACTTTTCGGACATTTAGGTGATCGAATAGGACGAAAAGCAACGCTCGTGGCAGCCTTACTGACCATGGGAATCTCAACCGTCTGTATTGGTCTACTTCCTACCTACCATCAAATTGGCATCGTAGCACCATTATTACTTGCGCTATGTCGTTTAGGTCAAGGCTTAGGTTTAGGTGGTGAATGGAGTGGTGCAGTACTGCTTGCCACCGAAAATGCGCCTGAAGGTAAACGTGCTTGGTATGGTATGTTCCCTCAATTGGGTGCGCCAATTGGTTTTATTTTAGCAACAGGTTCATTCCTTACTCTCGGTGCATTTATGTCTGAAGCAGACTTTATGCAATGGGGCTGGCGTATTCCTTTCCTTGCAAGTGCTGCATTGGTAATTGTAGGTTTATATATTCGTTTGCAATTACATGAAACACCTGCATTTCAAAAAGTACTCGACACACAAAAAGAAGTGAATATTCCGTTTAAAGAAGTCATGACCAAACATTGGGGCATGCTGATTTTAGGTACGATTGCTGCAATTTGTACCTTTGTTGTGTTTTATCTCACCACAGTTTTTGCACTGCAATGGGGTACAACGAAGCTGGGTTATACACGCGCAGAATTCCTTCAACTTCAATTACTAGCAACACTATGCTTTGCTGCATTTATTCCACTTTCTGCAATTTTAGCTGAAAAATTTGGTCGTAAAGCAACATCCATTGGTGTATGTATTTTATCGGCATTGTTCGGTTTAGTTTTCTCAACGATGCTTGAATCGGGCAATACACTTGTTGTATTCCTATTCTTATGTACAGGTCTTGCGATTATGGGTTTAACCTATGGTCCAATTGGTACGGTATTGTCTGAAATTTTCCCGACTTCAGTACGTTATACAGGTTCTGCGTTGACCTTTAATCTTGCAGGTATTTTTGGTGCTTCATTTGCGCCATTGATTGCAACAAAATTGGCAACCACATACGGCTTGTATGCTGTGGGTTATTACCTAACTGCTGCCTCTATTCTTTCACTACTTGCTTTCTTAGCCATTCGTGAAACTAAAAATGATGATGTGAATAATCAAATTTAATTTAAATTTACACATTTAAAATAATAAAAAAGCCAACGAATCTGTTGGCTTTTTTATTATAAAAATAGAGTGAAAATAAATACAGTAAAAGCCAAATAATTACTTATTGTTCAAGCTCTAATTCTGCCATCATCAACTCATAAGTATCATTAAAAACATCTCGATCACCACCCGCAGTGTAAAAACTCGGAATAATGAAAGTCACAATTTCTTGTGTTTCTTGAGTAAAATATAGATGATTAACAAGTGCCTCTAAATCACCATCCTCTACACCACAAGATTTAATCAACTCTTCAAATTGTTGATAGAATTTCTTGGCAAAACTCTCTGCATTGACATCATCTGCTGCATGAAATTCATTTTCAAGTGACTTTAGACCATCTTCCAGTTGCGCTGATTGTAATTCAGACAAACCAAAAGGTATTCCAACTTCTTTATAAAATGTCATATTATTACCCTCTTTTGTTCTTATTTGCTTGCTTCAACACGCTTAAATAGACATATGTGAATCATTACACATTCTATTTCTAAAATATACACGAAAAAAAATAGATAGCCAACCTATTGATAAAAATAAATTTTATTGTTTATTAAAAATTTACAATAACTTAAATTTTGTTTAAAAAATATTCAAAATAAAATTTGTGTGAAAATTTTTTTCATCATTATTTGCATACTTTTTTCATTTCCACACAGCTTGTGACGAATAAAACCAGACCTAAATTAACTCAATAATATCAATTGTTGGTGGCACACAAAAACGAAATGGCACCCCCACCATGCCTGTACCGACACTGACAAAAACATCGGCATTGTCATGATGATACAGACCACGTTTGTGTCCAAGAATCGATACCTTTTTCATCACATAACTCGTCAACCAAGGTAGTTCAACTTGTCCACCATGCGTATGCCCCGACAGCATTAATGGACGAGTGGGCAAATCAGGAACCATATCCACAGTATCAGGATTATGTGAAAGAATAAGCCAAGGTTTATCTTGTGGTAATTCAGGCATATAACGCATATCTGCTTTACCTGCCCACAAGTCACCCACCCCAATTAAACGAAATCCATCAAATTCGACAATTTTTCCTTCAATATCCATGACATTGTTGACCTCTAAAGCATCTTTTAAAAGTTGCTGAATGGGTGGTCCTGGGTATTGTTCATCATGGTTACCATTAACCGAATATACAGGTGCTTCAATCTGCTTCAGTACTGCCAATTCTTCTGCAAGTTTATTTTCAGGCTCATAAGTCCAATCACCAGCAACCACAACAAAATCGGGTTGTTGTTGATTAATTTTTTGCACAATTTGTTTCAGTTGGCGTTCATGCCCTGAAAATAACCCGATGTGTAAATCTGCAATGAGTGCAACACGAACAGGCTTTGGCAAAGGTTTCTCCTTCGCTAAAATGTACTGAACATGATTAATTCGAATCATATGTGGTTCAATAAAGCGTGCATAAATTAGTAAGCTACTCATAAAAAAAGCAAAAATACTTTCATGTAAAGAGAAAATTTTTACCCAGCCTGCGTATAAACTAAAAAAGAACAACGGAAATAATAAATAAGACAGGTAGAATGCCAATAAATGAACAAAAGATTTAAATGGATGAATTGTTTCCGTACGTGATTGACTGATCCAGGCTTGGGCAATACCCCAAATCCCAACAACAGCAAAACTGACGTAAAAGTAAAATTCGATTGAATCACTCATCCACATATTAAATCTCAACTTCGTTATTTATCTGCTCGATCATCACAATGATGATTTCACTTACACATTGAAGACATTATGACTCGAACGCATCAGACACAGTTTCAATTGCATCAATTGAATAACAAAAAAAATAGTACACATACACCTGTAATGCTGATGCTGACCAGTTGTATGCTATTAGGGTTGTCTGCATGTAGTACCTTGCCTAAGCAAATTCCACAGCCCGCTGAGTACGCCAATGATATTGATACATCAGAAACTACACTTGCCCATATTATCACGCCACTCAAACAACAGAATCCTGAATTAACTGGCTATCATGTACTTTATGACCCACTTAATGCGATTGCAGCAAGAATACATCTTATTGATAAATCAGAAAAAACCTTAGATTTACAATACTACATTTGGGACAATGATAAAATTGGCTCATTGGCTTTATATAAAATTATTCAAGCGGCTGATCGTGGCGTTAAAGTTCGCCTACTCATTGATGATAATAATGCCAAATCGATGGAAGCCGTTTATCTGGCTTTAGATCAGCATGCCAACATTGAAGTCAAACTTTTCAATCCGTATAAATTACGCCGTTTACGCCCTTTAGAAATGGTCATTGATCTCAAACGCATCAACCGCAGAATGCACAACAAAAGCTTTATTGCTGACAATCAGATTGCCCTGATTGGCGGACGAAATATGAGTAATCATTACTATAATGTCAGTGAAAACTATCAATTTTCAGATGTCGATGTCATGTTGGTTGGAAAATCTGTAGATGATATTAGCCATTCTTTCGATGAGTATTGGAATGACAGCTATGCCTATCCTGTGCGCCAAATTGTCAATCCAGCACAATATAATTTGCGTTATGAAGGCTTAAAACAACAACTGACACAGCATTATGAAGGCATTACCGTTCAAAATTACCTCGATTTAAGTAATCGTTCTAACGATTTTGATAATTGGCTGAATAATCATGTGCAACTTGATTGGGTCAAAGCTGAAGTCGTTAAAGACTCTCCTGATAAAATTCGTGCGAAAGCCAAAAAAGAACAGCACATTAACTTCCAAATGCTGAAACAATTGGAAAAACCAGATACCAGTGTCGATATTATTTCAGCTTACTTTGTACCGCAAAAAAAAGGCGAAGAACGCTTAATTGAACTCGCAAAGGAAAATGTTCAGGTTCGAGTATTGACCAATTCATTTAAAGCCAATGATGTTGCACTTGTACATGCCTTTTATGCCAAGTATAGAAAAAATTTACTGAAAAATGGTGTAGAACTTTATGAGTTCTTCCCTGCTATTTCAGATGAAGAGCTGAACAAAAGCAATGAAGAACTTGCACAAAAAACTAAAATTAGTATTAAAGGGCTCAGTCGCTCAAGTCTACACGCTAAATTGATGGCAATTGATGAGAAACAAGTCTTTATTGGTTCATTTAATTTTGATCCACGCTCAGCAAACTTAAATACTGAAATTGGCGTGATTATTAACAGTCCACCACTTGCCAAAGCAGTGCATCAAACTATAGACAATAATTTGAAAAAATATGCCTATAAATTGGTCTTAAACGCTGAAAACCAAATCAATTGGCAACGTCAAACCCCTCAAGGTATCGTGACACGCACCAAAGAACCTAAAATGAAATGGTGGCAAAAAGCGGGAGTCAAATTTATTTCTTGGCTCCCAATTGAAGGTTATATGTAAAATCTTACTCAACATGAAATTCTAAACAAAAAATAAGGCAATGAAATCACATTGCCTTATTCGCTTGAATCTTAAAACATATAAATCAAGTATATCTTGACTGAATTTAAGCCTTTAAGATTTCCTTTTGTAGCTCTTCCAAACCATCTTGCATCATTTTTTGAACAACTTTAGTTAAGCTCTCAACCGTGTGCCCTTCTACTGCAATTGCAGGAAAAGTTTTCAAATGAGCTGTGACTTTCGGCATTTCAAGTACTGCTTGCACATGCTCAGCAAAACTAAGATCGCCAACATAAGGCGTGACCATATCGAGTTGACCATTTTTGTTGACATAGCAAATCAAACACACTTGTATAGGCTTTTGCGCTTCAATCGCTGCCCCTAATATACGCCCATGGACTTTTTTAACTTTCGTGCCATCGGTTGTAGTCGCTTCAGGGAAAAATAATACAGGAATATCACGTTTTAAAAAATCTGTAATCTGTTCACGAATTCGAACTGAATCGCCTGAACCACGCTGAATAAACAGCGTTCCACCACCTTTTGCTAAATTTCCTAACACAGGCCATTTTTCAATTTCAGCCTTTGCCAAAAAGAATACCCGTGCCCCTGAACCAAGTACAGCAACATCTAGCCATGAGACATGATTACTGACCCACAGTGCAGGTTCTCGTGGAATTTCGCCATGTACTTTGACATCCAAATTAAAAACATCACATAAACGGCGACAAAAATACTGCACATAACGAGTATTTTTTGGATTATTGGGATCTTTATACAATTGATGACGATACACCAAATAAAACCCTTCAGAAATCACTGCTGTGCCTATCAGTATTTTCTTACTGTATAAAAATGCACGAGAAAATGGATTCAATCGAGAAGTTTTTGACTTTGCTATGGTTTTTTCTTGAGTCATAAATATTCACTAACTGGAAAGATTGTAGAACGACTACACATTATTCTATACAGATCTGCGCCAAGTTGCATTGATCATAAAAACACAATTATGCCGTTAATTCATTTACACTAAGGTTTTCTATCTGCGTGAGCAAAAATATAAGTGGAATCTGCGCTACAACATCAAAATCCTGAACATACTCTTTTAGTTAGCGTTTCTGTTCAAATTCTCGAAGATCTCGATACTGAAGAATTTCGCTTACTTGCAAAATCTGCTGGGGCGGACATTATTGAGCACCTTCATGTTCAACGCGTTAAGCCTGATGCTAAATATTTTATTGGTTCAGGAAAAGCGGAAGAAATTGCAGAACGTGTTGAAACTTTAGAAATCGGATTGGTTATTTTCGACCAAACACTGACTCCAAGTCAGGAGCGTAATTTATCTCGTGTCTTAAAATGTCGTGTGATTGACCGTACTCGCCTCATTTTAGATATTTTTGCCCAACGTGCACGTACGCATGAAGGTAAGCTACAAGTTGAATTGGCACAGCTTGATCATTTATCTTCTCGTTTAGTCGGTTTAGGTGTATCTCTCGACAGTCAAAAAGGCGGTATTGGTTTACGTGGACCGGGTGAAACCCAACTTGAAACCGATCGCCGTTTACTGCGTATTCGCATTGGACAACTTAAAGATAAACTTGAAAAAGTCCGTCAAACCCGTATTCAAGGACGCGCTGCAAGGCAAAAAGCAGCCATTCCCACCGTGTCATTGGTCGGTTATACCAATGCAGGAAAATCAACATTATTCAATATTTTAGCAAAATCTGATGTCTATGCAGCCGATCAGCTCTTTGCAACGCTTGACCCAACCTTACGCAGACTCACGTGGGATGGTATTGGCACATTGGTTTTGGCTGACACCGTTGGATTTGTTCGTAACTTAGCCCATGCTTTGGTTGAATCCTTTAAAGCCACGTTAGAAGAAACGCTAGAAGCAACGCTGCTGTTGCATGTGATTGACTCAAGCAGTCCAGATGTAGAAGAACAAATTGAAGCGGTTGAAAAAGTACTGAAAGAAATTGGCGCAGATATTCCGATTCTTCGAGTCTATAACAAAATTGATCAGTCTGGTGAAGATGCCAAAATCATTTATGCCAAACCCCATGTGCCTGATCGTGTTTATGTTTCTGCACATTCATCGCAAGGGCTAAATCTATTACGCCAAGCTGTTCAAGAATGCTTGATGGGACACATTCAAAGTTTTGATCTTGTGCTTAAACCTGAATATGGCAAACTTAAAAACCAACTGTATACGTTAAATGTCATCCAATCTGAACAATATAATGAACAGGGAGAGCTACTATTACGAGTCAATATTGCGCCACATAAACTTGAGCAACTGATTCGCCAAGCACATATCCCTATCCATGAAATATTGGGTTCTAAGGCAAAAATGTTCGAAAAATCATTGGAAGAATTTGAAATTAAGCGCTAAATAGGTTAGAACTTAAATAGTAGAATTTTACTCAAATAAGACAGTACATGGATCAGTTTAAAAATATCGATTGGCAAGCGTGGATTGGCACACTTGCCCTTATCATTTTGGTACGTGAAAGTGCTGTGTGGATCATGGCACAGTTCAATCATCCTGAATTGGGCAATCTGACAGGCTTACTCAGCCTATTAGGTCTTTTGCTTATTTGGCGTAAATTTAAAAAACTTCCTGCTCGCCTTGTCGACACCAACAATAAATTGATGAAAGAAAGCGGTTTTGCCTTTCTACCTATTTGTGCAGGTTCATTGCTGATGTTGGTTTCAATGGGCAAAGAAATCCCACTATTTTTATTGGTAATGTGTGTGAGCACACTGATTCCATTGTGGATTTACGCAAAAATGGCAAAAAAGTGGCTTTAGGAGATTCATTATGTTTTCTGTACTCATCGGTTTCCTGATCACTTTTATTGCTTATATTGCAGCAAAACCCGTCAATAAACGCTTTCCACAAGTACCATTATTGGTTATTGGCATGTGCTTTGTCATTGCACAATTGTTTATCTTCAAAATTCCATACGAAAAATATAATGCACAGATGAATGGGATTTTTAGTCATTTGCTAGGCTACGTTACAGTGGCTTTAGCGATTCCATTGGCTTCAATGCGTTACGATGATCTGCCCGTGAAATCCATTGTCGGTATTTTGGTATTTGCGAGTCTCAGCGCTGTCGCATTACCCATGAGCTTAGCTTATTTACTGCATATGTCTGAACCGACCATTATGGCTTTTGCCACACGTGCTGTAACAACACCTATCGCCATTAATATTGCAACTTTATTACATTCATCTATAACCTTAGTTATTTTAATTGTAATTTTATCGGGTGTGATTGGCGCAGCATTTTCATCCATTATTTTACGTAATATAAATGATGAACGTGCATCAGGTTTAGCCTTAGGGCTTGCTGCACATGCCATTGGGACGGCACAAGCTTGGCAACGTGGTCCTGTTGCGGGCCGTTATGCAGCCTTTGGAATGGCGGTTAATGCAGTCTTTACGGCAATCTGGCTTCCAACATTTATGCTTTTTATAAAATAACTGTGATTTATTTCACATGATTGCATCGGATAATTTTTCATCATACTATAGCATGTCTAATCTCTCCCAATGAAACAGGAACTCAAATATGCAATGCAAGACATTATTACCAGCACTTTTGTTGACTGTTTGTAGTACAACTGTAGCATTTGCTCAAGACATTGCTGGTACGTGGAAAAACATTGATGACAAAACTGGATCATCAAAAGCTGTTTTAACAATTCATCAGGAAAAGAATGGCACTTATACAGCTAAGGTTGTCAAAATTACGCCACGCCCGGGTTATACACCGCGTGAAACGTGTATTGACTGCCCTGCACCGTATACGAACAAACCTATTCTTGGACTTGAAATTCTTAAAGATCTTAAAAAATTGAGTTCAGAAGAGTATGCAAATGGTCGTATCCTTGACCCATTAACAGGCAAGACATATTCAGTCAAAGCAAAACTCAGTAGTAATGGTAAACGTTTACAACTTCGAGGCTATGTTGGTGTATCTGCACTTGGACGTAGCCAAACATGGATTCGTGAGAGTTAATGATCGTTCGAATTTCACGACAATATAAAGGTAGATTCAAAATATACTAAACATAAAATAAGGATAAATGACGATGAAAAAAGGACTTTTCAGTTGTGTATTACTCAGCCTTGTAAGCTATGCCTCTGCCGCCGATATCGCTGGGGTATGGCGGACCATTGATGATAAAACAGGTTATGTACGAGCACATATTAAAATTAGCAAAGAAAGTAATGGAAGCTATACAGGAACAATTATTAAAGACTTCCCTGCACCTGGCGAAACACCATTATTACAGTGCAATAACTGTCCTGCACCGTATACCAATAAGCCGATTATTGGCTTAACTGTACTCAAGAACTTAAAAGCAGACCCTGAAAACCCTAATGTTTATATGGGTGGTTCAGTTTTAGATCCACGAGGTGGAAAAATCTACCATGGTAAGGCCAAGCTTAATGCAAGTGGCAATAAAATGACATTACGCGGCTACATGGGTATTTCGATTGTTGGGCGCAGTCAAACATGGATTCGCCAAGAGTAAAGCAAAGAGTTCATATACACTGATCTGACCTTTTGTCCGATCAGTTGCTTATATTTAATTCCATTTGATTATTTTTAAAAATAATAAATCCAATAAAAATTTCAATTTATTAGAATAACTTAAAACAAAAACATAAAAAATTCATTTTTATTTTTATCATTTTGAATCTGAATTTTTACCTTTTATTGACCATACTACCTGTACAAACACTCAATTATGCGATTTATTTTACATTTTCACTAAACTATAGTGATGCAATTATTAATATTATATTTTCAATAACAAAAACTCTTTGCGGATACCTTTTTGCAATTGAGCTAAAACATACTGAAATATTCCTTTAATTAAAATGATTGAGTGATGCAATGATGAACAATAAAATAAGCCCACTTTTTTTTACACTACTGATTGGATTTAGTCAGATAACTTTAGCTGAAGATATTACAGGACTGTGGCAAAGTATTGATGATAAAACAGGTAATGTTAAAACAACTGTTGAAATTCGACCTGATACACAAGGCATTTATACTGGTATAGCTGAATTTAAATTTTAAGCTACATTTCCTTCAAACCTAAATCGAGCG
>CAXYZD010000052.1:0-16256 GCA_964293455.1 uncultured Acinetobacter sp.
TGATTTTTAGAATTTTATTGGGCTGTTTATTTTTATGTGTTTATTATCCTGCTGAGAGGCTTATATTCAAAAATTAAGTAATGCACTTACATGATCAGACTGTATATTATTTTTATCTTCCACTCTTCTTCATGGTTTATTTAGTTGAATAAATCTAGCTCATAACTCATGTTCATGACTAAAAGGGTTGTGTGAATACTCTTTTACTTCCAAAATAACTAAAACAGATGCAACCACAAATAAGATGGCAACACTCAGTAATAATAGGTCAAGGCTGTATAGACCTAAAGTTATAAAGAAGAGTGACAACAAGATGAAAGTGAAAACGACTATTTTGAGGCTCGTGTGCATGGGAAGTACTCCTAAAATAATTCAATGCAGCTTTTGAATTAGATTTAATGCTGCTCTGAATCAGTTATATATTATAATATTGTTGAATAAGTTATCTTTCTTCAGGAAAGTCTAAAGTTACTTTTAAATATAACTATAGAATATATTACGTAAAAAATGTGATCTAATTGTTGTTTTTTGTATATTTATCTAATTTTTTTGATAAAAGTTAATGATCTTCAGCTTGAGGTGCATCTTCCGTTGGCAGTTTATATCCATCACTTGCCCAAGCACCTAAATCAATCATTTTACAACGCTCTGAACAAAAAGGACGAAAATCATTGCCTTCCCAAGTGGATGGCTCACCACAACGTGGGCAAGGAAATGTGCGTGGAACAGACATGAGATACTCCAAAATAAGTGAAAAAATAGGAAAGCCAGTCAGGACTTGCTAGACTTAGGCTTGATTTCCCTTAGTTTGATCTGATTATGCCAATTCGTCAATTTCAAGCACAGCGTATGCATGCGCCTCGTGATTTTATTTCTATTGAAAATTATCCAATTTGTGTGGAAATTGGTGCAGGAAAAGGTAAGCATGCTTTACTGTTTACAGCGAAAAATCCAGAACAACAGTTGGTTGCAATTGAGCGAACACGTGAAAAATTTATTGCAATGCAAAAACAGCATCAACTTGACGGTCAGAAAAATTTAATACCGATGCATGCCGATGCTTTACCTTGGGTTGTACATGCACTTTTCCCTGCACAAGTTGAGCAGTTTTTTATTCTCTATCCAAACCCTGAACCGCATAATCCTGCGCAGCGTTGGTTGAATATGCCATTTTTTGAGTTTTTAGTTTCACGTTTACAGGTGAATGGCACAGTGACATTGGCGAGTAATATTCCTGAATATATTGCAGAAGCAGAACAGCAACTGATTGATATTTGGAAACTACCTTATGTCAAAGAGGTTATTCCTGCGACATCAGCAAGAACACATTTTGAAATTAAATATTTAGAACGTGGTGAATTGTGTCAGCAATTGGTGATTTCAAAACCTGAAAGTTACACCACACGTTTTGATGATTTTCAGCCCTTAAATGGTCAAAATGTACAAACTTCTGAGCCAACAGATGCACATTAAAAAAATTGCGATTATAGGTGCTGGCCCTGCGGGGCTGATGGCTGCGGAAGTGCTCAGTCAATCTGCCAATGCATCATTTGAGATTCATGTCTTTGAACAAAAGCCGTCAGCTGCTCGTAAATTTTTGATGGCAGGTAAAACAGGTTTGAATATTTCCCATGTTGAACCGTTTGAACAGTTTATTCAGCGTTATGATCAGGTTGAATGGCTTAAGCCTTGGGTGAAAAAATGGGATGCAGCGTGGATTCAAAATTGGATGCAAGGGCTTGGTATTGAATCTTATGTCGGGAGTTCAGGGCGAATTTTTCCAATTGAGATGAAAGCTGCGCCTTTGCTTCGTACTTGGTTAAAGCGCTTGATGGAGCAAGGTGTAAAATTTCATTATCGTCATCAAATTATGAATTTAGCTGATAATCAACTGACGATTTTAGATCAAAAAAATCAGCAACAATTTGAACAGCAATTTGATGCGATTGTGCTGGCTTGTGGCGCAGTATCTTGGTCACGTTTGGGCAGTGATGGTGTTTGGCAAAAATGGTTAAATGCTGATGTCATTGAAAATTTCCAACCGAGCAATGCAGGCGTAGAGCGCAAGTGGTCGAGCTATATGCAAACTGTATTTGGTCAGCCTTTAAAGCGTGTCGATGCATGGATTGACAATCAACCGAAAACTCAAGGTGATATTGTTATTTCACATTATGGGCTTGAAAGTGGGCTGATTTATAAACAGGGTCGAGCATTACGTGCTTTGCAAAAAGCAGGGCAGCTGATGGTACTTCATTTAGATTTATTGCCTGATCAAAGTATCGAACAGCTTGCTCAAAAATTACAGGCATCTAAAAAACAGTCGATGAGTAATGTTTGGCGTAAGGCAGGTTTAGACAATGCAAAATCTAATTTAGTCCGTGAATTAGTCGATAAATCAATTTGGCATGATCCTGAACAATTGGCATTGCAAATTAAAAACTTAGTCATTGCTTTAGACGATTTCCGCCCGATTGAAGAAGCGATTAGCTGTGCAGGTGGTGTACGTGAAAATGCACTTAATCAACATTTACAGCTAAAATCGAATCCTTATGTTTTTTGCTGTGGTGAAATGCTCGATTGGGATGCGCCAACAGGTGGTTATTTGCTGACGGCATGTTTTGCGACAGGTCGTGCAGCAGGTGAGGGTGTAGTGCAATATTTACAATTGGATGCATCATCACCCAAATCGCAAGCAGTATAGAACATACTTTTTCTGTATGCTGAAAAGCGTTCGCCATTGATGAAGGAATAAAAATGTCCGAAGAAAAAATCTATACAGGCAGTTGTTTATGCGGTGGGATTCGCTATGAAATTTATGGTGAAATTGGTGATGTGATTCAATGCCATTGCAAACGTTGTCGTAAAGCCAATGGTACGGCATTTGCTACCAATGCTCCGATTCAAAAAGCCGATTTTAAAATTGTTCAAGGTGAACATTTACTGAAAAAATTTGCATCAACACCGACCACAGTACGTTGTTTTTGTGGTGAATGTGCATCGCCTATCATCAGCATTAAAACGGAAACACCTGAGACTTATCGCTTAAGAATAGGAACTTTAGATACGTCACTTGAACATAAGCCCACCATGCATATTTTCACAGCCTATAAGGCAGAGTGGGATACTATTTGTGATGGTTTGCCTCAGTACGGTGAGCGTCCTTAATACTATAAGGCAAAAAAGAGGATCATTTGATCCTCTTTTTATTTTGAGTGTCAGACTTTATTTCGCAACTAAAGCCATGCCTTCAAACTTGATACCATTCCAACCATTTTGCATAAATTGGCGAATATTTTGGTGGTCGGTTGCTTCAGGTGTTGCTAATACAGATGCATAATGTTCTGCAAATAGGCTTAAAGTTTGTGCCTGATCAAGTTCATTGAGCTGAGCAAATGAAAATACTTTTGCACTACCTTGGTTTTCAGTGGCTGCATTATGCTGCTGACCATTTTGGAATTCTGTTGGCGTATGGGTATAATGAGCTTCAATAAAAGCGATGACATCGGAAAATTTCGCTTCACCCGATTGAAGTTGATTGAGTAATTGCTGTGACATACGCCTGTTCCTATAAATGATTTATGATGAGATGGATTGAATCATCATGCTTTATTTTTCAGTCAGAATCATAGCTGAATGTGGTGCTGAACTATAGCTTCGATGCTATAAAATCATGAAAATTATCGGGTAGCTTGAGTCTGAAATTTTTTGTTGATCGGTACGATGGCTGATTAATCTGAGCTAAATCTGTCAAAAGGGGAGTCGCATGAACTGGTTGTTGGTCGCTTGTGGGGGCGCAATAGGGGCTTGCTTACGCTATGGTGCAGGGTTGCTGATTGCTCGACCAACGAGTTTATTCCCTTGGGCAACATGGTCAATTAATGTGTTGGGATGTTTTCTTGCAGGTGTCTTTTTTGCCTTAAGTCAGCGCTATCCTGCATTGCAAAATGAAACACGATTATTTGTGATGGTCGGTATTTTTGGGGGATTCACCACGTTTTCAAGTTTTGGTTTGGAAACTTTTCAGTTAATTAGACAAGGGCAAATGAGCATGGCTGTGATGTATAGCCTGTCGAGTTTGATTGTGGGCGTGCTGTGTTTGGCGATGGGTTTTTATCTATTTCAAATACTTTTAAAATCTGCTTAATAGCATTGATCAAATAAGTTTAAAACAATAAAAAAAGCCTGAATCTGGGGATAAATTCAGGCTTTAAGGTTAAACCACATTAAGATGAACGATTGAGTTGTTCACACTTCATTTTTAGCCGATACAACACTTAACGTTTAAAACGTGCAAAGCGTTTATTGAAATTCGCAATACGACCATCATTATTTACTTGGCGTTGTTCGCCTGTATAAAAAGGATGTGAAGCACTGGAAATATCAAGGCTGACGTAAGGATATGATTTTCCTTCATAGTCACGCGTAGTATTGCTGTTGAGTGTGCTTCCAATTACAAAGTAAGCATTGGCATTGGTGTCATGGAATAGAACTTCACGATAGTCTGGATGGATATTTGTACGCATTTTATTATCCTTCATTTGATTTATGGTGAAATGTTATAACATAACAATAAATATGTCAAGGGTTGAAATATGCACACTAGTTGAGTCATTGTTTTAGTGCGAAAAATAGATAATTGTGGAGAATGCTTCATCAAAATAAGCATAAAAAAAGAAGTCTGGCAGGAGGATATAGTTGCACAGACTTCTAAGAGGTGTTTCAGTTGGAGTGTCATTCCATAAGTGTTAAATTAGTCCTGAAAACTTAAAGTAATATTAAAACAGTGGCTTGGCTTTGTATGTTTATGTTGTTGCTCTGTAAATTTATGAGCATTCATGGTGAATGCTCAAGTTTAGCTAGTGCGAGGGTACAAGGCTTTCAAAAACATCGGTTAAATCATCATTGACTTTAAGCTGAATGAGATTCCAATATTGTCCTGAAATAGTTCGATTCACCATGAGTGTATCGGGTGATGGTTTGAAAACATCCCAATATTTCAATGATTTTTTGACGAGTTTTACCCCATCATGATGAGCCGAATTTTCGGCAAAATCATAGTGAGTGGTGAGTGGGCGTAATAAAATTTCTAACCATTGTTGATATAAATCTTCAGGGAATTTATCTTTTTCAGCGAGTGCATTAAGCGCAGTCAATTCATCTTCAATACTTGGAATATCATGTTGACGTGCTGCAGTTACAAGCGTTTTAAAATGTCCAACAATGTCAGTAGATAAGGTTTTAACCCCGCCAAAATCGTAAATAATCACACTGCCATTTTCACGAAATGCAAAGTTGCCCGGATGTGGATCGCAGTGGAATCGTTTTAAGAAAAACATTTGCTGACCTAATGCTTGAATCAAACGACGACCAATATCATTACGGATATTTAAGTCCCAAGTACTCGCAGTTTCAATACTTTCACCTTGTTCAAAACTCAAGGTTAAAACACGCCGTGTTGAATGCTCAGCAAAGACTTTCGGAATAATAATTTTACTGTCTAAATTTTGGTGAAAAGTGCGGAAAACTTCAAGATTTTGTGCTTCAATTTCGTAGTTGAGTTCTTCATGTAAACTTTGTTGAATTTCTTGAAATAGACGATCTTGCAGTTTTTTATCAACCTTTAAAACGCCCATTAAACGTAAAGCTAAACGAACCTGTTTAAGGTCGCTTTCACAGGCAGTATCGACACCGGGATACTGTACTTTCACTACTACAGGTGTGCCATCGGGCAAAATTGCTTTATGCACTTGACCAATGGAGGCAGCGGCAAAAGGTTGTTCTTCAAAATGGGTAAAGGCTTTATTAATTGGCTGTCCGAGCTCATTTTCAACTTGTTTTTTTATTTCAGCAAAGGGCATAGCTGGTGCTTGACGCTGTAATTTGGCAATCGCACTTGCAACTTCAGGTGGAAAAATATCTTTGTATTGTGAGGCAATTTGCCCCACTTTCATTGCCGCGCCTTTCATCTCGCCTAAGGTATCGGCAATTTGTAGACCAATATCTTGAAACAGTTGACTACGGGCTTCATTTTTTTTGTCTTCATCGGCATTAAAATTGCGAATGGAGTTGGAAACAGTTTTTGTGGCAATACTTGCAGTCATACTGGCAAGCTTCATAAAGCGGCGGCCTGGTGTACTTGCATTTTTTGACATGCTAATGCGCCCTTCGACAAGAAGAATAAAATGGTTGTTTTGATCATAGGTGACATTTGCATCACTGCCTACTTCAAATTGTTAAGATATTGTTTCGCATTGGCTATTTTCTAATATTTTGATTGTATTTAACCGAGAGATGTCGCATGTAGAAAAGCGTAGAATAAGCAGGCGTTATATTTGAGGAAAAGCAAATGGCAAAAGTGTACCGATATTTAACGGGTAAAGATGATGTGAATTTTTGTGCCAAAGTAACCAAAGCTTTAAATGAGGGTTATGAATTGTATGGGGCTCCAACCATGACGTTTAATGGTGTCGATGTGATTGTCGGTCAAGTGGTTATCAAAGAGGTTGAGCATGAAAATGAAATACCACAAGGACTTCAGGATGCGATTGCAAAATTATGAGTCATCGACATCCTGAAAATTTACACAGCTAGATTGTCTTTATTGTTGCGCTAAGCGCTGATTGTTCATATGTAAGCGTGTGAGTAATAAAACGCACGCAATACTTAAACCGACAATTAACCCAACCCAAACGCCTGCTGCACCCATCTCGGTATAGCGTGCCAAATAAATACCGACAGGGAAAGCAATAATCCAATAGGCAAGCATAGTAATCCACATAGGCCCTTTGGTGTCTTGCATACCACGTAAACAGCCTGCGGCACTGACTTGCCATGCATCCATCAATTGATAGGCAATCGCAAATAAAATTAGGTAAATGGCGATCTGAGTAACATCAGGATTTGATGTATAAACAGCGACAATGTCCGCACGTAATAGCCACATTAACAGCATGGTAATAAAAGCAAAACCAGTTGCTGTGAATAGCCCCAATTTTTGTACTTTACGCATTGCCACCCAATTTTTTTCACCATAATAAGTACCGACTCGAATGGTCAAAGCAAGTGCCAAAGACATTGGAATCATAAACAATTGTGAGGTGAGTGAAATCGCAATTTGATGCGCTGCAATGGTCACTTCACCCAAGGTACTCAAAATAATCGCACCTGTACTGAAGATACTCACTTCAAAGAAAATGGCTAAGCCAATTGGTAAACCAAGTTTTAAAATCCGTTTAATTAAAATAGGATTCATTTTTTCAAAAACTCTGAGTGGTTGTGTTGCTTGGTAGCGTTTTGCTTTGAGTACATATGTCAGTAAAGTAATGAACATGAGCCATTGTAAAATTGCAGTCGCAAAGCCACATCCAGCACTACCTAAATGCGGAATTGGTCCCCATCCATACATAAAAATAAAGTTCAGTGGAATTTGTACCAATAAGGCAACAAGACTGATCACTGTGACAGGGCGTGGAAACCCTAAAGCTTCAGAGTAACCTCGTAAAGTGGAATACATGGTAAATGCAGGCATACCAAAGGCGATGGAATGTAGAAATAGACTCGCTTTAGGTAGGAGAGAGTCAGGCACACCAAACAAGGGCAATAACATTGGCATGATTTGTAAAATGAGCATGGCAATGATGCCGAGGAAAAAAGCAACCCAGAGAGATTGACGGACAATTGAAGGGATTGTTTCAGGGGTACGTGCGCCATTGGCTGCGGCGACCAAAGGTGTGGTTGCGATCATAATGCCGCTAAAAAGCAGTAAAATAGGAATCCATAAACCGACACCCACTGCAATAGCAGCAAGGTCTTCAGCAGACATATGTCCTGCCATAATGGTATCAATCAAGCCAAAGCCTGCAGCGGCAAATTGGGTGATTAAAATTGGGAGCATTAAATTGAAAAGTTGCTTTAATTCAAAGCGGGTAGTCGTGGCTTTTATCGATGCAGACACAGAAAATACTCGTTTTAAATGTGCTTAGAAAATAAATGGTTTAGCGTTGTAGAGTGAGAAGCACACCAATAAAAATCACCACGCCACCGAGAACACGTTGTCCATTGAGAGGTATTTTTTCGCGATCAAACAGTCCAAGTTGGTCAAGGATCATGGACATTAAAATTTGCCCAAAAATGATTAAACCCGATAAGGTTAAAAGTCCTAACTTAGGTGCTGTGTAAATGCTCATACTAATGGCATAAACACCTAAACATCCACCAAACCATAAATACCAAGGGATGTTAACTAGACTATGTAAGCTTGGTTTAGGTGCTGATTGAAAAAACACCAAAAATGCGAGCACTATTGTACCAACTAAAAATGATAAAAGGGCAGCTTGTAGAGGAGAATGCAAATATTCACGTAATTGAGTATTGATGGCAGTTTGGAAAATAATGGCAATGCCAATGCCCATCGCAAGTGGGATTAAGACGAAGAATTGACTAGATAGTTTGATCATATTGAACCTTCTCCCTGATGCTTTGTATTGATTTTATTGCCCTTATTTCATAGTTCATTATTGTTTTTTTATCTGTTAAAAACAGTCTACTGCAAAATGCAGAGTTATGCGTATGTCTGTGTCGAACTCATGTTAAAATTGTGTATTCTCCCTTTGTTTTGAGCTGTCCTTTGGCTGATTTAAATCCTGCACTGATTCCACTTTCTTTATACATTCACATGCCGTGGTGCGTGCGTAAATGTCCGTACTGTGACTTTAACTCGCATGCTGTACCTGATGGAAAGTTATCGCTTGATTTAGAACAAGAATATTTAAAAGCATTGGTCGGAGATTTTAAAACACAGCTCAATTTTGCGCAGGGTCGTACCATTCATAGTGTCTTTATTGGTGGGGGAACACCTTCATTAATTTCTGCTAAAGCGTATCAATGGCTTTTTGCAGAACTGAAAGCTTTGCTACCTTTTGAACAAGATTGTGAAATTACTTTGGAAGCCAATCCGGGAACAGTAGAGCACGATCCATTTGCAGGTTATTTAGAAGCAGGCATTAACCGTTTATCGATTGGTGTGCAAAGTTTTAACACTGAACATTTAAAAAAACTCGGTCGTATTCATAGTGATAATGATGCGGTTTCTGCTATTGAAAATGCCAAAGAAGCAGGCTTCGAGCGGGTCAATGTCGATCTGATGCATGGCTTACCTGAGCAGACTTTAGAGCAAGCATTATTTGATTTAAAACTTGCTGTGGAAAGTGGTGCAACACATATTTCATGGTATCAGTTGACCATTGAACCGAATACAGTATTTTTCCGTACACAGCCAATTTTACCTGTCGATGACGTGTTGGAAGACATTCAGGAACAAGGCGAGGCTTATTTAAAAGCCAATGGTTTTATCAACTATGAAGTGTCTGCTTGGCGTAAGGAAAAACCGTCAGCACATAATCTTAACTATTGGCAATTTGGTGATTATTTGGCGATTGGTGCAGGCGCACATGGCAAGGTGACACAACCTGATGGTGTGTATCGTTTTCAAAAAACGCGGTTACCAAAAGATTATTTAGCCAAAGTACCTGCGGAAAATCTACAATTTAAACGTCTTGAACATGACGACATGCCTTTTGAATTTATGATGAATGCTTTACGTTTAAATGATGGCGTAGATGCTTCGCTATATGCTGAGCGTACAGGTACAGATTTGTCAGAAATAGCTGAGTTATTGGCATCATTACAATACCGTAAACTGATGGTGGATGATCCAAGTCGGATTGCATGTACTGAAAAAGGGCATATATTTTTAAATTCGGTATTAGAAGAGTTTTTGTAAAACTCTTCTAATCAAGATCATCCTCTTTGTTATGATGACAGTGAAAATAATAAGTTTAGGCTGAACATAGCAATGAAAAATATATTGATGATTTTGTCTTTCTTTTTAATCGGTATATCGTTGGCACATGCAAAAAATGCAGTGCCACAATTTAAAGACTATCCCGTAAAATCTGTTTATACAGGTCAAACTGCTCAGCTAGATTTGTCCGATGAGGGGGCGAGAATGTTCCGTACTCGACTTCGAGATGCACTCAAAGAAAAGCCTGATTTTGCAGGCGAATATGTCATCACTATGTGGGGTTGTGGTGCAAGTTGCCGCATGTATTCATTTGTCAATAAGCGGACAGGCAAACTTTTATCAGATGGTTTGGGTGGGGAAGAGCGCCAAGAAGACATTGTGGCATCAAAGGCAAATAGTCGTTTATTGGTGACAGAAGAGGAAAATAGGGATGAAAATTGGGAGGTGAAAAGTATAACCACTCGATTTTATATATTAGACAAAGGTAAATTGAAGCAAATTAAAAGTATCGTTGAGCCTATTAAAGCCGAATAATTAGTCGATCTATATGTGATTGTTTTTAGAGTATTTATTGTGCTACATTCATTGAGTGGTATGAATTTAATAAAACAAAAGAGCGCTGAAGCGCTCTTTTGTTATTTTGTAAAGTTAAAACTAAAACTTAGTAATCAAAACTAAAATGTTCAGCATCAAGCGACATCATCGTTTTAGATGGATTGACCATAGATTCAGCATGACCTTGAGTACGTGGCAATAACTGTTCGAAGTAAAAATCTGCAAGTTTGATTTTTGCTTTATAAAATTCAGGAACTTCTGAACCTGTACCAGATGCCAATTTTTCTGAAGCAACAGCTGCTTGTTGTGCCCAATAGTACGCCATCATGGCATAACCTGAGAACATCAAGAAATCGACTGATGCAGATGATACGATATCACGGTCTTTACGTGCAGCAAGCATGATACGTACAGTTAAAGCATTCCACTGTGCACAGATTTTAGTTAAATCCCAAGCAAAGCGACGCATGTATTTGTTCGTTGCATGTTGAGCGCTGAATTTTAAAATTTCAGCTGTGTATTCACGAACCACTTTACCTTTAGAAGAAAGTAGAACTTTACGACCAATTAAGTCCAGTGCTTGGATACCTGTCGTCCCTTCATATAATGTAGAGATACGTGCATCACGAGCAATTTGTTCCATGCCATGTTCTTTGATATAACCGTGACCACCAAGCACTTGCATACCTAAGTTTGCTGACTCTAGACCCATTTCGGTCAAGAAGCCTTTCAAAATAGGTGTATAGAAACCGAGTTTGTCATCATATTCATCATATTTTGCTTGATCGCCTTGAAGTAGTGCATCGGTCATTTTATCAGCTAACTGTGCAGCGTGATAAATCATTGAACGACCACCTTCAGCAAATGCTTTTTGCGTCAATAACATACGACGAACATCGGCATGGTGAATGATGGCATCTGCAACACGATCAGGATCTTTTTTACCTGAAAGAGCACGCATCGACATACGGTCTTTTGCATAAGGCAATGCACCTTGGAAAGACAATTCAGCATGCGCCAAACCTTGAACAGCTGTACCAATACGAGCGGTATTCATAAAAGTAAACATGGCATGTAGACCACGGTTTACTTCACCGATGAGATAACCTTTCGCAGCATCAAAGTTAAGAACAGCTGTTGCTGAAGCACGAATACCCATTTTATGTTCAATTGAACCACAAGTCACAGGATTGCGTTCACCTACACCACCATCTGCAGTTGGAAGGAATTTTGGTACGATGAATAATGAAATTCCTTTTGTACCAGCAGGTGCATCTGGAAGGCGAGCAAGAACAATGTGAATGATGTTGTCTGTTAAATCGTGTTCACCCGCAGAGATAAAGATTTTTGTCCCTGTAATGGCATAAGTACCATCTGCATTTGGCTCTGCCTTGGTTTTGACTTGACCTAAGTCTGTACCACACTGGGGTTCAGTCAAACACATTGTACCTGACCAAGTTCCCGCCGTGAGGTGTGGCATATATGTTGCTTTTTGTTCATCTGTACCAAATTGCATGATGGTATTCATACAACCCATACTTAAGCCCGGATACATGGTAAATGACCAGTTCGCCGTTCCCATCATCTCAGACTTAACGAGGTTCAAAGACATTGGTAAGCCTTGACCACCAAATTCTTCAGGATAAGACAGACCTTGCCATCCACCTTGAACAAATTGATCGTAGGCTTCTTTAAAACCTTTTGGTGTGGTCACTTCGCCATCTTTAAAATGACAGCCTTCTTCATCACCCGATTGATTGAGTGGAGAAAGTACATTTTCACAAAAATCTGCTGCACCATCAATAATCATGTTGATGGTATCGGCATCGGCATTTTCGCCTGTCGATAATGTTTGATAATGTGCAGGGTAATCAAACACTTCATTCATTAAGAAGCGGATATCACGGACAGGGGCTTTATATGCTGGCATAAGATGTCATCCTAAATATAAATATAGTTATGTATTTTTACGCAATGCATTTATTATTCATACTAAATGTCATGAAAACATTGATAACTCTATCTAAAAAAAATGTCAGAAAAGCGAATTAGATACAAAATGTGCAGTGTTTCATTTAACTTTTTTGATAAAATTGCAATGAGTTTTATTGTGGATCTAAATTTCTTTTTAGATTTTTAATTATAAAGAAACAAGATATTTGAAGAATATTATGCAGCTAAAAAAATTAAGTTTATGTTTGTTTGCACTCAGTTTAACTGCGTGCTCATCTCATGTCATTAAATCCAATAATACGACTGTAAATGCCCTTGATCAGCGGGCAAGCAATGGCATTAATGCCATGTTTGATTACCCAAGTTATGATTACAATGGTACATTCAAATTTGCGTTAGATGAAAATTCATCGAAAAAAACATCAACATCTATATCAATGCAAAAAAACAATATTTCTGCTGATCCTGAATTAGAAAAACAAGTTCAAGCCGTATTAAAAGCGCAACGTATTCATTTGACGACAGCACAGTTGCAACAATTGTATCAATCTATTGCAGCTGAGGATTTAAGAGGCTTAGATTCAAGTTCACGTTCTAGCAAAGTTGAAAGTTTTTTGATGAACTTTTTAAGTGAACTACAGTTTAGTTATGATGGTTCAATTCATTATAAGCAAAAGCTTGCATCCATGAATTTGACAGCACGTTATGAAAGACCAACACTGCTTGTTCAAGCGAAAGTTCCTATGATTGTCGATTTTGATAATTATAAATTTTACACCAATTATTTTGCCTTAATGCCCTTTATGGTCAATAAAGATAGTCAGTCAACACTCGCTTATATTGATTTTTCAAAATATAAAAAAGATTTTGAAAAGTTTGATATCAAGGCGATGGCTTCATATTTAAAAGAATCTTCGGCATTGCCTTATGTGCTTGCAGATGGCAAAAATCTTGAGCGTGTTTCTTTAAATGCCCAAGATAAAGCGCAAGGTGCGGTTGAAAAAATTCGTTTAAAGATTTCACTCGAAGAATGGTTCTTACAAGCACGCTTATATGAGCAGGTTAATAAGCCTTACTTCAAGGAAAAAATGGCGGGTATTTTTAAGGATGAATCTACAGATACTAAAGTTGTCGATGCAGCAGCTGCCGCAGATTCAGATGAAAGCTTAGCGTCATTGTCAACCTATGGTATGACTGAAACTGAAGCAGAGGCGTATAAAGCGAGTCAAGCACTTTATACCTTAGTGAATGCACGTTTCAATTTACAAGATGAGCGTTCAGAGGATGATGAGTGTGAGTCTGCACAAGATTGCGCAGTTGCGGCAGCAAGCGCTGCTACAGATGCAGCAGCAGTGGCATGTACAAACCCTGAGGAATGTGATGAGGCAGAAGCAGTTGATGCAACGGCTGTGAAAGCGAGTGATGTTGCGGAGATAGAAGAAGTAGAAGTTGATGAAGGTAATCTGACCTCTGAACAATGTGAAGCGATTGCATTACAGAAAAAACGTCCGATAGTTGGAGATATTCAATATTGTGCTGATCAGTACGAGATTGATGTGCTGAGTAATGACAGTACAGGTTTGGGGAATTCAAGTCAGGTAGAAAAAACGCCATCATTCCTACAAACGGCATTGTCTACAGAGCAAACGGAACTCGATAAACGCTTTGAACAATATGTGTCTAAAGACTTTAAAGATGCCAAGGCTTTTAAAGCATTGTGGGATCAAAACCAAACAGAAATCCAAAAAGAATTAGTACGTCAAGGTGCAGGTAATCCTGTCATCATGGATGTTGCATTGGATGATAAAGGGCGTGCAGTTCGTTTTGATTATGATGTTCAGTTTAAAACAAAGGCGTCAGGTGTCCTCAAATTTAAAACTGATATGAATATTTTGAATTATGGCAATGCAACGGCAATTAATCGTGCTGAACTCAACAAAGCTAAATCGATTCAGGAGGTGAGTAAAGATTCACCTTTAGAAAAAATGGTAGGTGGCTTTACTCAATCATTGGGCGTGAATTTGAGTTCTGGTGATACAGCTTCGGCAGAAGCATCGAAACAATCTTTAGATCAGCAAATGAAGGATCTTGCTGTACAGATTTATGATTCTACACAATCTTATGCAAAGACTTATCAAGCATTATTTATTATGAAGATGAGTGTAGAGCAACCAAAAGTAGTAAAGCTTTATACGCCAACTGAACTTAATGAAATCGCAAGTGCCTATGCTTATGCCTATGCTGATGAATCGATTTACAATCCTCAAGGCAAAGCCAAAGATGAAATTGATCGTTTGATGAAAAAGCATCATTTGGAGCTGAATAGCCAGTACGATGCAAATGTAGGGGAGTCGGTTTATAGTATTGTGGAAAAAACCATTGAAGGGCAAAAAGATCGCCAAGCGTGGAAAAATTTTGTACAAAAGCATAAAACGGCAAAAAATGTATTTGCAGAATATTATAGCTCTGAATTTTTATCCGATTTTGAAGAAGATGATTTAGATACTAAGCAAAAAGCAAATATCCGTAAAACAGCGCAAATTCTTGCTCAAGCGTATGAAGATACACGTAATCATAAATTGAGTGCCAAAACGATTCAAAATCTAAAAGAAGATGATGTTGAGTTTATTGACTATGATTTGTATCGAAAAACCTTTGAAAAGGTCAGTGATTCATTTAAGTAAGCGACAAAAATATATTTGATTGAACATAAAAAAGCACCTTAAATGAGGTGCTTTTTTAATAATTGAAATTTGAAACTTAGATAAAGTCTTTTAAGTTTGGTTTAACCCCATTCCAAATATAAAAAGCTTCAATGGCTTGTCCTACAAGCATACCAAAACCTTCCGAAGTTGGTACACCACGGGCTTTGGCTTGATCGAGAAAACTTGATGGCTTGCCATATGCCATTTCATAGGCATATTTGAATTGTAGTGTTTCAGGTAGGATGAGTGCATCACCTGTTAAACTTGCGGAGGTTGCATTAATAATTAAGTCATATTCGCCATCTAATGCATCAAGTCCGCATGCATCAAGTTCAGTTTTAGACACTGCATCCTTTAAATCAGCAACGAGCTGTTCAGCACGAGCAAGTGTTCGATTGGCAATGGTGATGTGTGTTGCACCTGCTTGAGCGAGTGGATAAATCACGCCACGCGTTGCACCGCCTGCACCAATAATTAAAATACGACTGTTTTGCAGTGACCAATCGAGTGCACGAATGGCTTCGACTAAGCCTTGACCATCGGTGTTGTCGCCATGTAACTCACCATTTTCCATCCATAACGTATTGACTGCTTTAGCAATGGTGGCACGTTCAGATAAATGCGTGCATAACGCAAAGGCTTGTTCTTTGAAAGGTACTGTGACATTCATGCCAACGGCATTGGCATCGGCAAAAAAATCTTTGACACTGACTTTAAAGCCATCAAGTTCAGCTAAACGCTTATTATATTTGAGGTCAATATGGGTTTTTTTAGCAAACTGATGGTGTAATTCAGGTGAACGAGAATGTTCAATGGGATTGCCAATGACAGCGAATTGTTTGCTCATTGCACAGTATCCATGTGGAAAATGAGCCTCAATATACGACAGAATACAGAATGACTAAAGTCTGAACTGCATATTTAAAGAAAAAATAGGTGAGAAAATGAAGTTATGGATTGCAAATTTTTTGAACAGTATCAACGACCAAAAAGAGTGCGCTGATTAGAAATCCAATTACACCAATTGCCATCGTGGTAAAGGCAAAATTATCATTGAAAGCGCTTTCAGAAAAAATAGTGGTGCTGACTGAGCTCAAAAATACAATGATAAAACTCCATAAAAGGAGGGTGATGGTACTTAATTTTTTGATATTCATGTACATATGCCTGTTTTCCGTAGCGAATATGAAGACGAAAAAACGACCTTAAACAGGACGTAATCATGAAGTTATTTTCAAAAT
>CAXYZD010000053.1:0-15950 GCA_964293455.1 uncultured Acinetobacter sp.
TTAGGTGTAGCTGAAGCATTGGTTCAAAGCCAAGGTAGCAACCGTATTGTGGTTGAATTACCGGGTGTACAAGATACTGCTGAAGCAAAACGTGTCTTAGGCCGTACAGCAAACTTAGAATTCCGTTTAGTTTCAGATTTAAATGATCAATATATTGACCGATCTACAGGCAAGTCGAATGGTCAGCCATTGCCACCTGGTACTGAGCTTTTTGCTTATGAATCGCTAGATAGTGGTCGTGAGTTGCTTTTAAACCGTAACCGTATTTTAACAGGTGAACGTGTTCAAAATGCATCAAGTGGTTTTAGCCAAGATTCTGGCGGTGCAGAAGTAAACATTACGTTGGACAATGCTGGCGGCAAACTCATGGCAGATGCAACACGTGGTGCTGTGGGTAAACGTATGGCGGTACTGTTTATTGAAAATAAACAGAAAATCACCACAGTGACCGACCCTGTTACAGGCGTACAAACCCAAGTTCGTACACCTTACTCAGAATCTGTTGTGATCAATGCGGCAACCATTCAAGCCGTTCTAGGGGCTCAGTTCCGCATTACAGGTCTAGATTCTCCGCAAGAAGCAGCTGAACTTGCACTTATGCTTCGTGCAGGTGCGCTTGCTGCGCCAATGTACTTCGTGGAAGAGCGAGTTGTTGGCCCAAGCCTTGGTCAAGAAAATATTGATAAAGGTGTACTTTCAACGCAAGTTGGTTTCATCCTTGTTGCGATTTGGATGATTGTCTTCTTCCGTTTATTTGGTCTGATTGCTGATATTGCATTGGTCATTAACCTTGCCATGCTACTTACTGTAATGTCTTGGCTTGGTGCATCTCTTACCCTACCAGGGATTGCCGGAATCGTGATCACCATTGGTATGGCGGTCGATGCCAACGTACTGATCTGTGAGCGAATACGAGAGGAAATGCGCTGGGGTGCATCGCCCAAACAAGCCATTATTGCGGGTTATGATCGTGCCTATAACACCATTTTCGACTCAAACTTAACCACATTCTTGGTTGCGTTTATTTTGTTCGCCATTGGTACAGGCCCAATCAAAGGCTTTGCTGTAACACTCATGATTGGTATCGTTTGTTCAATGTTTACAGCCATTACTGTAACTCGTGCAATCGTCCAGTTGATCTACGGCAAAAAACGTGACTTGAAAAAGTTGAGCATCTAAGGAGATCGATCATGACTGAAGTGACTCAACAAAATCAGAAACAATACAGCCGTCCAGATAATGAACGTGTAATTAATTTTATGAAAATTGCAAAACCTGCTGCAATTTTCTCAATTATCATCACGATTGCCAGTATTTTCTTTATTGTGACTAAAGGTCTAAATTTAGGTTTAGACTTTACAGGTGGTGTATCTGCCGAACTCAACTACAGCGAACCAGTAAAACCTGAAAGTGTCAGTAAAGCACTGTCTAGCGCAGGATTTAAAGATCCTGTGGTGCAAACTTTAGGTACGAACCGTGACCTGATTGTGCGTATGCCTGCACAAGATGATGTCAAAGTAGATGACTTAAGCAATACGATTGCCAAAGCCGTACAATTACCCGGAAATACAGTCGAAGTAAATAAAGTCGATGTTGTCGGTGGTCAAGTTGGTAATGAGCTGTATTTACGCTCTGCTGGTGCTGTTGCCCTTGCAATGCTGCTTATGCTGGTTTATGTGACGATTCGCTTCGAGTTTAAACTCGCTGTCGGTGCAGTTCTTTCATTACTGCATGACGTCATTGTGACATTGGGTATTTTCGCTTTAATGCAATGGCCATTTGACTTAACGGTACTTGCGGCTGTACTTGCGCTGATCGGTTTCTCACTCAACGATAATATTGTTGTATCGGATCGTATTCGTGAAAACTTCCGTAAAATTCGTGGTGCAGAACCGCTTGAGATCGTCAATATTGCATTGACTGAAACATTAAAACGTACCATTCACACCTCTATGACCCTATTACTCGTGGTTGTTTCCATGATGCTTTTGGGCGGTGATGGTTTGAAATGGTTCTCCGTTGCGATGTTTGTCGGTGTCTTTGTGGGTACATATTCTTCTATTTATATTGGTACAGCCTTCTCTTTATGGCGTGGTCTAAACCGTAATGATTTCATTGTTCAGGTTAAACCCGAATTTGAAGAAGAAGAACATATTCCGCACTAAGCAATCTAAATATCATGCAAATAAAAAACCATCTTCGGATGGTTTTTTATTGCGTTCAACAATCTTAACTAATCTAGTCGATTGATCTGAATGATTGGAAATGCAAAGCCTTTACAAGAATCTTCTGAACGCCAAGCGACTGTCAGCATCGCCTGTCCAAGATTAAAATTTTGATAAGCAAAAATACCAATCAAAGGATGTTCACAGCGCCCACCATCATGACTCATATGTGCATGAGTATTTAGCTCATTTAAACTCAAACGAATACCCAACCCTGATGCTTTCAGTACTGCTTCTTTGGTTGTCCAAACTTTAAACCAATACAATGGATCAAAATCAGTGATTGCCCATGCTTCATACTCTTCAGGATGAAATGCATGTTTAGCCAAAGCCTCAAAGCGGACTTTACGATTTAGGTCTTCAATATCTACACCAACATCACAGATGCTTTGACTTGTCGCTAAGACATAATGTTTTTGGCTATGTGAATGATTGATATTAAATTTTGAATAATCCTCTAAATAAGGTTTGCCATATTCTGTTGTTAAAAATGATGAATTGGAAATATCTGTAGCCAAAATTTCAGACAATAATTGATTACGACATTGATAAATTGCTGTTTTTAACTCATGAATCTGGCTCTTTCGATCTTTCGTTTTATACGTTGAAATCATATTTTGAATAAAATTCACATCCAACCGAATGATACGCGTCACAATATTTTCCACATTATTTTTAAGCATTCTAAATTAAAAAAACCCAAAGATCACTTTGGGTTCTTAATCAGCTTAAAACAAAAACTCAAAATTAACGCTTAGATTTCTTCTCAGCTTTTTTAAATTTCTGAACATAACGGCGCTTACGTGCTGCAACACGCTCATTTACCACAGCCTTACGACCTTCAAATGGATTTTCAGAGGTTTTAAAATCAACACGAACTGGCGTACCTTCAAGATTGTAAACCTTACGGAATACATTCTCTAAATAACGACGATAATCCGCTGGGGTTTTATCAACTTTATTACCATGAATAATGATCGTTGGTGGATTTTGTCCACCCATGTGTGCATAACGCATTTTAATACGGCGACCAGCAACCATTGGTGGTTGATGCGCTTCAGTTGCATCATTCAAAATTTGAGTGATTTTCGCAGGTGATACTTTCAAATGTGACGAGTCAAATGCACGGTGAATTGATGGATATAACTCACCTACGCCTGTACCATGCAATGCCGAAATAAGATGAACTTTCGCCCAAGGAATAAAGTCAAAACGACGATCCACATCCAATTTACATTGTTTGCGATCGTACTCTGTCATGTTATCCCATTTATTAATGGCGATGACCATCGCACGACCCGCTTCAAGCGCATAACCAATCAAATGTAGATCTTGCTCTACAACACCTTCACGGGCATCAAGAACAACCACAATGACATGCGCATCTTTAATGGCTTGTAGTGTTTTAACAATTGAGAATTTCTCAATCATTTCATCTACTTTACCTTTACGGCGTACACCTGCGGTATCAATTAATGTGTATTGACGACCATCACGCTCAAAAGGAATGTAAATCGAGTCACGTGTTGTACCTGGTTCATCAAACGCAACAACACGCTCTTCACCCAACAAACGGTTTACAAGTGTAGATTTACCCACGTTTGGACGACCAATAATCGCTAAACGTAGACCCGTTGCTTTATCGTGTTCTGCCTCATCTGCATCGTCAGGCACTTCAGCAAGCACTTCTTCAAGCATTTGCTGAACACCACGACCATGGCTCGCCGCCACTTGCATCGGCTCGCCCATACCCAGTTTATAAAACTCAACGAGGGCAGCTTCTGCATGAACGCCATCAACTTTGTTCGCCACTAAGTAAACTTTTTTACCAAGTGTACGAAGTTCACGGGCAATTTGTTCATCTGATGCCAACAATCCGGCACGTGCATCTACAACAAAAACAATAATATCGGCTTCATTAATGGCAGTTTTTGACTGTTCCGCCATATATGAATCGATACCGCCTTCATTTTCACCGATACCCCCAGTATCAACGACAATGAAAGATTTATTTTCAAACTTTGCATCACCATATTTACGGTCACGGGTCAAACCCGCAAAATCAGCCACAAGCGCATCACGACTTTTAGTGATTTGGTTAAATAGCGTTGATTTTCCGACGTTGGGACGACCAATGAGCGCAATTACGGGTTTCATAAAATAACCTTTATTCAGGATCAGCCAGTAGGACTGGTCTGAACAGCAGAAATGTAGCAGAAGAAAATAGGCATATGCCTAAAATAAAAATACGGGGTATCGATTTTTCAATCACCCCGAATTTTAGAATATAATATCTTTAGTTTAACACAAGAGCGTTAAAAAATTAACGACTCTGCCAAATGCTTAATTCGCCTTTACGTGTTGCAACAAATAATTGGTTGTCAATCACACGCAATGTACGTACTTCACCATTGGTTTTCGAGCGCCCAATAATAGTACCTGTATTTGGATCAATCAGATGCAATACACCATCCAAATCTCCTACCACCAATTGTTGCCCGAGTAATACTGGGTTACTTAAATTACGGTTTAACAATTGCTCATTTTGCCACAATTCTTGACCCGTTGCTAAATCAAAAGCTTTTAATTTACCATCATCTTGCGCAACAAAAACTTTATTTCCAGCGACTTCTGGACGATTAATACTGCTTGCATCCACACTCCAAGCCACTCGTTGTGCTGCCAAATCAAGTACAGTGACTTGCCCTTGGAAACTATTGGTCACAACATATTGACCTGAAACGACAGGTTCAGCATCAATATCGACCAAACGCTGAATATCAGAACGACCATCGGATACTGCAACACGGCGTTGCATACGTGGTGCACCTGTTAAACTATCAATGGCATATAAATAACCATTTGACGATGCTACAGCAACTGTACGCGGGTCTAGACTTACAGGTGATGCTTGACCACGTAAGCTAAATGCTGCATTTGCCATTTTATAGGTCCACGCTTGTTGACCTGTTGTTTCATCGAGCGCAAATACAGTTCCGTCATTGGCGACTAAAATCACACGTCCAGTTTGGATCAAAGCAGAACTAATAACTGAACCAGACAATTGTGCTGTCCATTTTTGCTCACCAGTTTGTTGATCTAAAGCAAAAACTTGACCTTTACGGCTTGCCACAATAACCAAACCATCAGCTGCCTCAACACCCGAAGTCAACTCTTGTTTGGTCACTTTGGTTTCCCAAAGACGTTGCTTACCTTTATATGCAGCAACTTCACCTTTCGGATTCATCACAAAAACCACACCATTATCTGCATCTAAGCGCAAACGTAATGGATCTTGCTCAGATGAAGATGAAACCTTTTGTGAAAACACTTCAGTCAAACCAGTTGATTGTGCTAGTTTTGGTAATGGATTCGGTTTTATTTTTTCAACTTTAACTTTATTGCTTGAACATCCAACCATTGCAATCGATAAAATTGCCAATGCAAACGGTATTTTATATTTTATATCCATCAAGACTCATCCACTTGTGTTTCCAGAACCGGGCGTTCAAGTTCAGGATCATCTACTAATATTCCAACACTTTCGAGTTTAATTTGTAAAATCTGACGTTCTTGTTTACGTTCAAGTAAACTATCCCATGCAGCTTGATACGATTTTTTTGCATTTTCAATATCATTTTTGGCAACATAAATATCACCTTTTTCTTCTTCTGCTGTCGCTTTAAATGCTGGCTCTGTCACACCTGTAAGGGTTTTCAAAGCTTCATCATATTTCTTTTGTGCAAGCTGTGTATTGGCAAGACGTAATTTTACAATCTGTAAAATACCTGCATCTTTTAACTTTGAATTTTCAACTTTTTTCAGTTCACGTTCTGCAGTCGCATAATCACCTTTATCATAAGCAACACGTGACATAATAAACTGCGATTCAATTGCATGAATTGAATCAGGATCTTCTTTCACCAATTTATCTGCAGATGCAACCAAAGCGCTATAAGCAGCAGGATTGGTTGCTGCAACTTTAGCATCGTCAGTCAATTGTTGAATTTTTGCTGTACGAACTTGATTTTCTGCTAGCGTTTTTTTCTGCCAATATTCCCAACCGAAAAAGGCAATCAACGCAATTAAAATTCCACTCAACATTGCCGAGCCATATTTTTTGAAAAACGACTTTAAACCATCAAGTTGTTCATCTTCAGCCATTGCGTTCATGTGACCACCCTTTCCTTTATGGTTAACTTATTGTGAAGAAAATTTTTCTGTGAAAACGGATACAACTTCAGTCACAGCAACTTCAAACTGTTCAGCTGTAGCTAATTGTTTTACTGTAAATTGTTGCGCTTCCCATTCACGTTCACCGAGAATTAAAGCATAAACTGCGCCCGATTGATCTGCTTTTTTCATCTGACTTTTCATTGAGCCATAAGAACCGACTTTCAGACGAATTGAACTATTCGCAGCTGCAAGTTGATCACGAATTTGCTCTGCAAGTACCAATGCTTTACCTTGCGATGCAGGATCTGCGACAAGGAACAATTCACACTCACGTACAGGTGTCGTGTCTTCAAGTTGCTCAAGAAGAAGTAATAAACGCTCCATTCCCATCGCAAAACCAACAGCTGGAACAGATTGATCAGGTTTACCTTTGAGCTGACCCACTAAACCATCATAACGTCCGCCTGCACATACCGTGCCTTGCGAACCTAAATGTGTCGTTGTCCACTCAAAAACAGTTTTGTTGTAGTAATCTAGACCACGAACCAATTTTTGGTTAATGACAAACTCTACACCTGCATCCGTTAAATATTGCTTGAGTTGCTCAAAATGAGCGAGTGTTTCTTCACCCATAAAATCATGCAATTTTGGTGCATTTTCAAGAATCTGCTGCGTTTTTGCATCTTTAGAATCTAAAATACGCAGTGGATTGGTTTCTAAACGACGCTGAGAATCTTCATCAAGATCAGCTTTATGCGACGTTAAAAACTCAACCAAAGCGGCACGAAATTCAGCACGTTCAGCAGACTCACCCAGTGTATTTAACTCAAGTTGCACTTTATCTGCAATGCCTATACGTTTCCACAAACGTGCAGTCATCAAGATCAATTCTGCTTCTTGATCAGGTGTTGCCACACCAAAAGTTTCTACACCAAACTGATGGAACTGACGATAGCGACCTTTCTGTGGTTTTTCGTAACGGAACATTGGGCCAACATACCAAACACGTGGGTTTGCACCACGAAGTAAGTTATGTTCCAACATTGCACGTACGCAACCTGCGGTACCTTCAGGACGCAAAGTCAAAGACTCAGGTGGATTGCCTTTATCTAGGAATGTATACATTTCCTTTTCAACAATATCGGTTGCATCACCAATAGAACGTTTGAATAAATTGGTTTGTTCAACAATCGGCAAACGAATTTGTTGATAACCATAGGCATCCATCAACGATGCGAGATGTTGTTCTAAACGTCTCCATGCAGCCGTCTGAGATGGAAGAACATCATTAAAACCTTTAATTGCAACTATTGAACTCATGACTTACTCAAAAACTTGTACGAATAATTTCTTTAGCTTTAGCTTCTTCAAGCTCGATGACACGTTGACGAACCATTGATTCAATTTCATCAACCAACTGATTGGTATCAATCAAATGGCTCTTTTCACCATTACGATAAACCAATGAACGTGGCGCCGCCCCGACGACACCAATGTCTGCTTCTTTGGCTTCACCCGGTCCATTGACCTTACAACCAATCACAGATACATCCATTGGAGTACGGATATCTTCTAGACGTTCTTCTAAGGCCTGCATGACTTGAATTACGTTAAATTCTTGACGTGAACAGCTTGGGCAAGCAATAAAATTAATTCCATTTGAACGCAAACTAAGCGATTTTAAAATATCAAAGCCAATCTTAACTTCTTCTTCAGGCTCTGCTGCCAATGAAATACGCATTGTGTCACCAATGCCTTCCATGAGTAGACCACCCAAAGCAATGGCAGACTTAACCGAACCTGTTCGGTAAATACCTGCTTCAGTCACACCCAAATGTAACGGATTATCAATCTGTGCTGACAATAAACGATACGCATCCATGGTTAAAAACACATTCGATGCTTTGACTGAAATTTTAAACTCTTGGAAATCCAAACGGTCTAAAATATCAATATGACGCATTGCAGATTCAAGTAAAGCCTGACCTGTCGGCTCGCCATACTTTTTCTGAATGTCTTTTTCGAGCGAACCTGCATTGACCCCAATACGCATCGAAATATCATTGTGGCGTGCTGCTGCAACAACCTCACGAATTTTGGCTTCTGAACCAATATTTCCGGGGTTAATACGTAAACAATCTGCACCCAAATCGGCAACACGTAATGCAATTTTATAATCAAAATGAATATCGGCGACCAAAGGAACTGGCGAACGCTTACGAATTTCACCAAACGCTTCCGCAGCTTCCATACTTGGCACTGACACTCGCATGATGTCTGCACCAACATCGGCACAGCGTTCAATCTGTGCAACCGTTGCATCGACATCACACGTTTCAGTATTGGTCATACTTTGGATGCTAATCGGGGCATCGCCACCCACATACACTGAGCCAACACGGATTTTACGTGTCGGACGGCGTTTGATCGGATTTACAATCATGATAATGCTCTACACTTTGTCCATTAACGAGACAAACGGAATTCTGCTTTTCCGTTTACGGTATATGGAGACAATGAAATCTGCTCATTATTTAGAGTCAATGACACGGCTGTCGCATCGTCAAGACGAATTTGGAATGGTGAATCACCATTTAAAGTCAATGTCGATGACTGACGACCTGATGCCAAAACTTTGCCCGTACTATCAACAATATGCACAGATGTCGGATGGCTGAAATTCAATACCATCTGCTCACCTGTTGCTGAGGTTGTATTGTTTAAATTTAACACTTCAACTTCAGAAGCTTGCTGTGGTTTTACTTCAGCATCGTCTGTTTTTGATGATGACCAATTTTGAGCAGCCGCAATCACACCCCAAATCACAGCAATTGCAATAATCGCAATTAAACTACGTTTGAGCCATTTTTTATTACGATCACTATTAGAACCAGGCAACTTCCCCATAATTTTAATGGGTGAATTATTTAAAGCATGATTCGGCAATAAACCTGTATCATTTTGATAAATATCATCAAAACGTTGAATTATATTGGTTGCATCGACTTTTAAATATTTTGCATAAGCACGATAATAGCCTTTAATAAAGGTCGCTTCAGGCAAACTCTTATAATCGTCCTGTTCTAATGCCTGTAATGTTTTAAAAGGCATTTTTAAATCAGCAGCAACATCGTTAATATCACGAATCTGTGAAACTCTGACTTGGCGCAGATATTCCCCAGGACGTTGAACATTGCCTAAAGAATTCTGTACTGCATTTGAACCAGTAGGTTGCTGTGAATTCGGATTTACTTCCATACGGCCTCAGTACTGTACTGTAATTGCAAATAGCGTTTATATTCCTGACTTTCTGGAAAGAGTGCACGCAACTGATTGACTAGCACCTGCATTCCCATCGTGTCATTATTGGCCCGCGCAATACGCAGCCCAATCCAAAGTGCCCGAGGGCTTAGGTTTTTCTGCCCCACCACACGAACATACTGTTCGTAAAGCTGAGTAGCAGACGGTATATTACGCTGTAAATAGAAAATTTCGGATAACTCTAACATTGATACAACAGAATCGCGATTTACAGTCAGTGCTTGCTTAAATGTTTTTTCAGCATTTGCAATATCACCCACTTTCAAATAGATTCGCCCTAAGTTTTCTAACGCACGATAACGTTGTTCATACCCTAAAGTTGTACCCGCAATACTCAGTTGTTCAATAGCTTCATTATAGCGCGCCATCTGATACAAGTACGTACCATAATTATTACGCGCTTGGGCATCTTTAGGATTGATAGAGATGGCACGCTTAAAATAAGCATCCGCCTTCTCCATGTTGTCCCGACTACCTTCTTGTTGCAACAACACCCCCATCATCATGTTGGCTGTTGCATCTCGCGGTTCTGCTTCAAGCGCTTGATCTAAAGCACGTTTAGCAGCATCTAAATCACCTGTACGAATATATTCTGCCGCAAGTTGCGTTCTGACTTTGGCTGCTTTTTCGGGGTCTTTTTTAACAATCGTATCGGATGTGGTGGTTTGACAACCTTGCATATGCATTGCGGCAATACATATTGTGATCATTAAACCTATTTTTTTATATCCAAATATATGCAAAATCAGCCCCCAGAAAATTTAACCCTGTGATCGCACGATCACATTCTGCTCTTCAACTTTTTTCTTCCATTGTTCTGCACGGCGGGTACGATCTGCGACCTGCCCGACAAGTTGTCCACATGCAGCATCAATATCATCGCCACGCGTCTGACGAATCGTACACACAAATCCTGCATCAGACAAAGTTTTTTGGAAAGAAATAATACGGTTTCGGCTTGAACGACCATACGGCGCATGCGGAAATGGATTAAATGGAATGAGATTAATTTTACTTGGTAAATTTTTCAATAATTTAATCATTTGCTGTGCATGTTCAGGATGATCATTTACACCATCTAACATCACATACTCAATGGTCACATGCTTACGAGAGCTTTCATTGCCATCTTTAGCAATATAACGCTGACATGCCGCAATTAATTGCGCTAATGGATATTTTTTATTGATCGGTACTAGTTCGTTACGTAGCTCATCATTTGGCGCATGTAGAGAGATTGCCAAAGCAACATCAATATCTTTAACCAATTGATCAATTTTAGGCACAACACCTGACGTAGACAACGTTACACGGCGCTTAGACATGCCATAAGCAAAGTCATCGAGCATAATGCGCATTGAGCTTAAAACCGCATCATAGTTAAGTAAAGGCTCGCCCATACCCATCATAACCACATTGGTCACAGAACGTTCACGATCTGCAACAGGGACATCTTCCATATAAGAGTAGTTTGCAACCCATAACTGTCCAATAATTTCATCAGGCGTTAAGTCACGTTGAAAACCTTGCTTACCTGTCGAGCAAAATGAACAATCAAGCGCACAACCGACTTGTGAAGAAATACACAAAGTACGACGTAAACCTGAACGATGTTCCGCAGGAATCAATACCGTTTCAACAAGAGAACCTGCGCCCTCTCCAACACGAAAGACCCACTTACGTGTACCATCTTTAGAGTAGTTTTTATGAACCACTTCAGGTGCTTTAATTTCAGCAATTTGTTCTAATTTTTCACGTAATTTTCCTGAGATGTTACTCATTTCAGCAAAATCAGTTACAAAGAATTGATGGACCCATTTCATCACCTGACCTGCGCGGAATTTTTTCTCGCCCATGTCTTCAAAAAACTTTTCCAGCTGCGCACGGGACATTCCCAATAAATTCACTTTCTGAACAGGATTAATCTGTGCAGACTTTAATGGTGCTTGCTGTTGTTCATCAAATGTTGATGATGAAGCGACAACTTCAGAATTCATGTGTAGTACCTAAACCATGCTGGGAGATGAAATGCTCAATATATAAGCGGATAATATTTTAAAGGAATAAAAAAACCAGACAAGTATTATATCACTTATCTGGTTCTTGGTCTGTTAACAATTTATAAATCGTGAAACACGATTTTGAAGTTTGGCAGACCTAACGCAGTTCGAATTAACGAGTACGTGGGCAAACTTCAGTTTGAGCGAAGAAGTAGTTAACTTCACGATCAGCAGAAGCTACAGAGTCAGAACCGTGAGCAGCATTTTCATCGATGCTTACAGCGAAATCTGCGCGGATAGTACCAGGAGCAGCTTCTTTAGGGTTTGTAGCGCCTAAAATTTCACGGTGAGCAAGAACTGCGTTTTCGCCTTCAAGAACTGAAACAACAACTGGACCAGAAGTCATGAACGCAACTAAATCACCAAAGAAACCACGTTCTTTGTGTTCAGCATAAAAACCTTCAGCTTCAGCTTTAGAAAGCTGTTTCATTTTAGTTGCAACAATTTTAAGACCCGCTTTTTCGAAACGAGAAAAAATGTCACCAATGTTGTTATTGCCAACAGCATCTGGTTTTACGATAGATAAAGTACGTTCAATAGCCATTGATAGGCTCCTTAAGTCAAATTGACACGAAAATTTTGCGCATTATAGCGGTATAAAATGCTTTTTTCTGCGTTTGATGTGTAAAAAATAAGTTTTTTTAGACAGATTGATTAATTTGCTTCGTCAATCCATGCCATTTGAATCCCTTCAAGCAAACCTTCAGTCGATTTGGTCGGGTCATCGGTAAAATTAGGCAATGCACAAATCCAAGCATGCATATCGGTAAAACGTACCCATTGCGGATCGACATCGGGGTGTGCTTCTAAAAGTTCAATGGCGATATCAAGCGTATCTGTCCAACGTAAGCCCATAGCAATTTCCTGTAGTTTTAAGCGAGACTACTTTAACAAACTTATGCCATATTGCAGAGCATTCACCCATTAATTTACGTACACCAACAACGTAGATTTACAATATAACATTCAATAATGGCGCACAGAGAATAATTAAACTTGCGACAGTTGCCCCAATCAATGCACCCACCATAACATCACTTGGATAATGCAAACCCAAAACCATGCGAGACAAGGCGACGAGTAGCGTAAAAGGTAACATCAACACTAACATCACAGGTGCAATATAGCCCAAGACGGTCGTTACCATGACCGCATGCAATGTATGTCCTGAAGGAAAACTAAAATGATCGAGTGGTCGCTCCCCCATTACAATCACTTGATGTACTTGGTAAGGTCGAGGGCGTACTGTAGTTTTTTTCAATATTTTGTAGATTGCTGTACCAATACTTCCACCCAATAAAATATAAAGCAGTTGAAAACCGTAAGTAAAACCCTTCTGTAGCCAGACCAATAACACCATGACAGACCAAAAAGCACCATCACCTAAACGGCTAATCATTTTAAAAAACAGTGCTGTGCGCTGAACATTAGATAAATGATTCAGATAAATACAGCCTTTCAAATCAAGATCAAGTATTTTAATTTTTGTTGCTTTTAAATTCATAATGATGCTCCTCTTTCTCAGCGGAGTGACGCACAATATTTGTGCGATATAAAACAGGCTAATTTATCTAATCCTACGATGCTCCTGCACCACTTGATATAGCGCCGTTTCAAATTGTTGTACTGCATGTTGCCAACCTGTTTTTTGTACTTGTTGCATCGCAAATCGCCCCATTTGGTGGAGTACTTTTTGCTCAGGCAGTTGCAACATGGTTTGAACAAATACTTCCGTTTGCCCTAGTGGACACAACCAACCCGATTGCCCGTGTTGAATTTGCTGTTGTGCACAAGCGTAGTCATAAGCCACCACAGGTAAACCACTTGCCATTGCCTCAAGTACGACATTACCAAAAGTTTCAACTTGACTGGCAAACACAAAAACATCTGCACTGGCATAAGCTTCAGCAAGTTCCGTGCCGATGAGACTGCCTGTAAAAATTACTTCACTTGCTATCGGCATTTTTTGTAGTCGTGAACGATCGGGGCCATCGCCCACAATCACCAATTTTACTTTTTGTTGTTGCATCAGCATCTTTTTATAGGCATCCATCAACACATGGATTTCTTTTTCAGGCGATAAGCGCCCCACATACAACATGACGCGTATATTTTCATCGGCATTCCAACGCTTACGTAATATTACTGAACGGTACTTTGATGAAAAACGCGTTGTATCAACACCACGCCCAACCACTGCTAATGGACAAGTCACGCCAAAATCTCGTACCCCCTGCTGCGTATGCGTGCTTGGCACACAAGTCAATTGGGTATGATTATGAAACCAGCGTAAATAATGCTGGATGGGCTTGACCAAAAAAGCCAAATCAAAAAAACGACTAAACTCATGAAAAGAAGAATGAAAGCCACTCGATACCACAATATTTCTATTTTTAGCCACATGTAGAGCCGCAAAACCCAAAGGCCCTTCAGTCACAATATGCACCACATCAGGTTCAAAACTTTCTATCGCCTGTGCGACTTTGCCATATTGTGGCCAACCAAATTGCATATTGGCATAACGTGGAATACTTTGCGGTACAACCAAACATTCTTTATTGGGTGAAAAGTTGGTACATTTTTGTTTTTGTGTGGGTCGGATTAACAGTATTTTATGCCCTTGCTTTTGCAAACCTTTACAGAGTTGCAGCAAAGACAAGGCAACACCATTAATTTCAGGCGCCCACGTTTCGGTCACAAGGGCAATTTTAAGGCGTGGACGAGTCAGCTTTTCCAAAAATTCTGAGGGAGTTTTTTGGAAATGCTGACTTTTTTTACGAAGATAAATTTTAAAATATTCAAGGAAATTTTGTTGTCTATAGTACAAGGCTTCTGCGTACGCTCTTATCATACGTCACCCAATCTGTTTATTGTTTACAGATTAGCCTGTGTTATTGACAGTTTGATGATGATTACATGACCATTTACTGACAAGCAAAATAAGCCATTTAAAAGATTATTCCCCGATTCGTTTTAACAAGCCTTTTTCAACTTGATAAACCTGTCCATTACCAAAATCAATTTGCTGCTTCTCACCATGTAATTCAGGTAAGCCTACAATTTTTTCCATTTGTGCTGAACGCTGAAATTGATTGGTTTTTGGGTTATACATCCAGTAGATATAACGCTTATCTACAATTTTTTTACCCTCTGATAAGTCAGAGAGAATGACATCATAATAACCATCAAAGTTAATATCCATATAGCCCATACTACCTGCATATGCGGTAAAACCTGTCAAACTTTGTGCAACTGAGTTATCTACTTTATTGATTACATCCACTCGTTTCAACGTATTTCCAAGCGGTTGTTTGGGATCATTTTGACCATAAAATTTAAAGATGAATGTCGGTTTATTTGCAACTTTAAATGCGGGTTCAAACTGCATTGACTTCGCTGGCGTTTCTGTATTTTCAGAAAGTAATACTTTAAATATCCCTGTATTAACATTTAATGTGCCACTGATTTGATATTTCCCTGCCTCATCACGCTCATTCGCCAGTGATTTCATCGTGATCTGATCTGCTTTCTGTGTCCCACTAAATAGCGTTTCTTTTACGCTCATCAAGTCATACAACGTAGCATGTGGATTGGGAATACCCGCATAAAGACTTAAAAAATAACGACCTTCGCCAGATTTGAGCATTCGTTGCATAGATACACGCACACCCGAAAGTGGCTTTAAATCTGCATTTGAGCTATTTGATGTTGTGGTCGATGTAGCTGTTTCAGCAAAGCTTGGGCATGACATAAATAAAGCGGTCATTGCGATAAAAAATTGAGTTTTCATATTGAATCTCAATAAAAATAAATAAATTATGTGTAATCTATCACAAAAAAAACCACTCAATCGAGTGGTTCTTAAATTAATCTCACTCATTCTTGATCAATTCTTTTACAAAGAACCCTAAATAAAGCAAAATCCAATTAACTCAGAATTAAAGTGCCAAAAACATCCTAAAAAGAAATATTTTCCGCAGTCTTTGGGCTCCGACTTAACACAATTCATAATCACCTACCGCCCACCCAAAATCAACAGCACCCAAATTATCCTTCCGAATTAAATTTATTTTATTCTTATAGAATGTCAGAATATATTCTTCGCTCGAATTTTGGTGGTGTTTCAAAAAGTATGCTGACATTAAATGAAACCATTGTTGATATAAAA
>CAXYZD010000054.1:0-15752 GCA_964293455.1 uncultured Acinetobacter sp.
CATCAATAATGGTTTCATTTAATGTCAGCATACTTTTTGAAACACCACCAAAATACATACTCTAAATAGTCGCGTTATTCGACATTCTTTGGATTCAGGAATTGACCATTTTTCAAATCTTCATAGGCTTGTAAAATTTCAGAATAATTATTCATCACAAAATAACCTTTACCATACAAAGGTTCATTGAGTGGCTGACCCGATAAATATAAAAAGTGACTATTTTGCACAGCAGTCAATGCAACATCTTCACCTTTATTGGACATAACCGCCATATCTTGTGCTTCAAGTAATGCATCTCTATCTAATAACTGTATCCGCCCTGAACGCATATACAACAGTGTGGTACTGCCCTCTTGTGCAGGCAAAGTCAGCGTTTCCCCAGCAGGGACAAAGACATCAAAAACATGCATTGGGGTATGTGTTTGCGCAGGTCCCTGATGTTGCAAATATTCTCCTGCAATCACACGAATATAACCTATACCCTGATTTAGTCTTACTTTTGGAATTTGATTTTCACGTAAGCTTTGGTAACGTGCAGGATTCAATTTATCTTTTGCGGGTAAGTTCACCCACAGCTGTAACATTTCAAATGTTCCACCTGTTTTAGAAAATGTCGGACTAAACACTTCTTCGTGTAATACACCTGAAGCTGCCGTCATCCATTGCACATCGCCTACACCAATGAGTCCACCACCACCTGATGAATCTTTGTGTTCAATTTCACCATTAAAAACAATAGTGACCGTTTCAAAGCCACGATGTGGATGTTCAGATACACCTTTACGCAAATGTGTTGGTTTTAATACACCGGGTCCAAGATGGTCGAGCAATAAAAAGGGTGAAACAGTATTGCCCAATTCATAGTGAGAAAAGACAGAAACAACAGGAGAAAAATCACCTACTGCGGTACGTGAATCATTGGAATGGATGAATGCGAGTGTTTTCATTTTTTATTTAATATATTTTGATGTTTAGATTGTAGCCTATCGTACTGTACTGTTCGATAGACTAAATAGTTTTCAATGTTTCAGTTTTAGGATGTTGATATTTTAGGTAGCTCTATAAGTTTTATATCATTAATTTCAGCAACATCAGGATTTTTTCAAATTTAAACCATCCTTTTTTCAACCATAAATCAAATCTTTATTAAGGACATTTTTCCGTTTGGAAAGTCTTGCTATTTTTACCACGTAAGCATTGATACTCTTGCGTTTTATCAATACGTTGCCACTGACCATCAACATTTTTAAAACGATAAACCGTACGAATCGATTTCACAGAATCATCCATTAAACCTGTTTCAGTCAATTTCACTTCGGCAGCTGTCGGATTCTCGACCTGATTAAAATATTGACGCAATTCAACTGTCGATAAATTTTTACGTAAATCTGAACGCTCATTTAACACTTGAGCAATTGGCGTATCACTACTGCCATTACCACTGACTTGACTGACCAATTTTTGTGTTGTTGCACAACCCGAAAAAACCAACGTACTCAAGAGAGAAAGGCAGATTAACTTGTTCATTATTGTTATTCCTAGAAAAGAAAAGCATTGCTTATGATGCATGAGCTTTACAATTTTTAATATAGAAACTATGTTTCTAAAATCAATTTATCTAAAAAATTTGATCTTTCTATCACAATTATTCAATTTAAAATGATTTTATTCATTAATAAAAAACGCTCTCGAAAGAGCGTCTTATTCATATCATTCAATCATTAAAGATCGAATAATTTACCCGGATTCATAATACCGTTAGGATCAAATACTTGTTTCAAAGCTTTCATATAGCCAATTTCTTCTTCAGAACGTGTGTAGTCCAAATATGTTTTTTTGGTCATGCCTACGCCATGTTCTGCAGAAATTGAACCATCATATTTTTTCACAGTTTCAAACACATATTTATTTACAACCTGACATTTTGCAAAGAATTCATCTTTAGACAAATCAGCAGGTTTTAAAATATTTAAATGTAAATTACCGTCACCAATATGACCGAACCAACAAATTTCAAAATCAGGATAGTTCGATTCTACAATTGCATCAATTTCTTTAATAAATGCAGGCACATGCGTGATTAATACTGAAATATCATTTTTATAGGGTGTAAATGGTGCGATTGACTCTGAAATATCTTCACGTAAACGCCATAAGCTATGCACTTGATCAAGGCTTTGGCTCATCACGCCATCAAGTACCCAGCCTTGTTCCATGCAATGCTCAAAGATTTCCATTGCTGCATCTAGAATTGGTTCAAATGGTGCTTCAAATTCGAGTAATACATAAAATGGACAAGCGGTTTCAAATGGGCGTTGTACATGACCATTATCCAAAACTTTCTGCATTGCCAACTCACCAAAGAATTCAAATGCAGTTAAATCAATTTTATTTTGGAATGCATGCAGTACAGGCATAATCGCATCAAAATCAGGTACACCGAGTACCATCACTTGTAAATCGTGCGGTGCACGTTCAAGTTTGATTTCAGCTTCGGTCACTAAACCTAAAGTCCCTTCGCCACCAATAAATAAGTGTTGAAGCGCATAACCTGTCGCATTTTTAATCATGCCTTTGTTTAAACGAAGAACATCGCCTTTACCTGTCACAACAGTTAAGCCCAACACCCAATTACGTGTCATGCCGTATTTAATGACTTTAATACCGCCTGCATTGGTACCAATGTTACCGCCAATTTGCGATGAACCTGAAGATGCAAAATCAACAGGATAATACATGCCTTGTTCTTCGGCATAATTTTGCAATTGTTCAGTCACCACGCCCGCTTGTACACGAACCATACGATCCGCAGGATAGAACTGTAAAATTTGATTCATCTTGTCAAAGCTAATCACGATCTCGCCATCAGCTGCAACCGCACCTGCCGACAAACCCGTACGACCACCTGAAGGGGTAATCGCAACATTAAATTGATTGGCAAGTTTTACAATCGACTGCACTTGTTCAGTGCTTGATGGGAAAACGATAACAGATGGATTTGGGTCAAAGTGCTTAGTGTGGTCACGCCCCCAGTTTTGTAGACTATCCGTATCTGTTTTAATACGGCTTTCACCGACAATTTCTGTCAAGTGGGTCAATAACTCAGGGGTTAAAGCGACTGGAGCATTCATCGTTTTCAGACCTTGCAAGAAGTAGAACAAGTATTTTCAGGTGTATACGCCTTGTATTAAATACAAGAGTACATCAAGAATATGTGAAGCTTTATTCGGCAATCTATCAACCGCCAATGTTCACACAACAATATTATAAGCCATTTTTCACTAAACCCGCAGAAAATCATGTTTTCTGAATGTCGCCTTTGAAATGACGTATTTAGTTAAAATCACTGCGACAAGTTTTGACACATTTATCACCAAAATGATGAAAACAAGACCATTAAAGAAAATGAATATCGGTGATCTACTATGTTATTATATCGCCACTAAATTTGGCCTTTGTAGCGGAGCCGTAATGAGCCAACATCTTTCATTGCCTAAAGATAAAATTCGTTTCTTGTTGTTAGAAGGCGTTCATCAGAATGCGATCGACACGCTAAATGCTGCTGGTTATACCAACATCGATTCCCGTAAAACTGCGCTTGAAGGTGAAGCGTTGAAAGAAGCGGTTAAAGATGCTCACTTCATTGGTATTCGTTCACGTACTCAATTGACTGAAGAAGTTTTTGAAGCTGCGAACAAACTCATTGCTGTGGGTTGTTTCTGTATTGGTACAAACCAAGTGAACTTAAATGCAGCGATGGAACGTGGTATTCCTGTATTCAACGCACCTTACTCAAATACACGTTCAGTTGCTGAACTTGTACTTGCTGAAGCAATTCTCCTTCTTCGCCGTGTACCTGAAAAATCTACAGATACACATGCAGGCGGTTGGAACAAATCTGCGGTGGGTTCATTTGAAACTCGTGGTAAGACTTTAGGTATCGTAGGTTACGGTTCAATTGGTTCTCAACTTTCAGTTTTAGCTGAAGGCTTGGGTATGCATGTGATCTATTATGATGCTGTGACGAAACTACCACTTGGTAATGCACGTCAAGTTGGCTCTATGAATGAATTGCTTTCAACTGCTGATGTTGTATCAATTCATGTTCCTGATGTTCCGTCTACACGTAACTTCATGGGCAAAGCGCAGTTTGCACAAATGAAATCAGGTTCTATCTTCATCAATGCTGCACGTGGTACATGTGTTGTGATTGAAGATCTTGCTGATGCGCTTAAATCGGGTCACATTGCAGGTGCTGCAGTTGACGTATTCCCGAAAGAGCCTAAAGCGAATGGTGAAGAATTTGTTTCTGCACTTCGTAACATTCCAAACGTGATTTTAACACCGCACGTTGGTGGTTCGACTATGGAAGCGCAAGCGAACATTGGTCTTGAAGTTTCTGAAAAATTTGTTGCCTACTCAGACAAAGGTATGACTTTATCTGCTGTAAACTTCCCAGAAATTGCATTGCCATTGACTGAAGGTAAACATCGTTTACTTCATATTCACAAAAATGTACCAGGCGTATTGTCTAAAATCAATAACTTGTTCGCTGAACACGGTATCAATATTTCTGGTCAGTCTTTAATGACTAAAGGTGATGTTGGTTATCTTGTGATGGATGTAGATGCAACTGCATCTCAAGAAGCACTTGATACACTTCACGAAGTTGAAGGTACAATCCGCGTTCGTGTATTGTTCTAATTCAATTTTGTTTAAGAACCACAGGCTTCGGTCTGTGGTTTTTTTATTGTAAAAAACTTAAGTTTGGTTGCTTCCGCTCTTCGATTTATCGAAACAAATTTAGTATATTATCTGCATGCCAAATTTAAAAAATACACCTCATGTTCAAGCCTTGTTTTTGTTACTGATCGCCATGATCAGTATGCAAAGCAGTGGCTCTCTTGCCAAAGTCCTATTTGAACAATTCCCGATTCTGACTGTTTCAGCTATGCGCTTACTGCTTGGCTCACTCATCCTCGCATTGATTTTTAAAATCTGGCAACTCAATTTCAAACAAGTGAAATGGAAAGCCGTCATCAGCTATGGCTTAGCTTTAGCAGGAATGAATGCGCTATTTTATTTATCTATTGATCGTTTACCTTTAGGCATTGCGGTTTCATTTGAATTTATTGGTCCACTCAGCGTTGCACTTTATCATGCACGGCAAAAGTTTGATTTTGTTTGGGTCGGACTTGCCATTTTAGGATTAGCATTGCTTTTTCCTTTTGAACAATCTCACAGTTTAGACCCTATTGGTATTGCCCTTGCATTAGGTGCAGGTGCATGTTGGGCGTTATATATTATTGCTGGTCAAAAGCCTACAGGTATTTCGGGCAATCATACCGTCTGTTTAGGCATGTTTGTTGGTATGCTCTGTTTAATGCCTATTGCATTATTTATAGGAATGCCAAGTGCCATTTTTGAACCTTCAAATTTTATTTATTTCATTGCCTTAGCGATTTTAGCCAGTGCTTTGCCCTTTTCTTTAGAGATGATTGCACTACGTAATTTGAGTGCTTTGAGTTTTGGTACACTCATGAGTGTTGAACCCGCAATTGCAGCTTTATCCGGTTTTATATTTTTAGGTGAGCAACTCCTTTGGACGCAGTGGTTAGCATTGGCAACTATTATTAGCGCTTCAATTGGTTGTACTTATACAACGCAGTTGGCTAAGAAAAAGAAATAATAATATCCACTCAATAGACCGTAAAAATTTATGTACCTTCAATAGATCAGATAGACAAAAAAATCCCGCCTACATTTAGACGGGATTTTTCATTTTTAATCAGCTAACAACTTTTATAGATGAATTACGACACTTCAAACTCAATTGAAGCCGCTTCAAGATGTTGATGATTTCGTGCAATTTGTAAATACTTCAATGCGACTGGCTTATCTTTGTTGACGCCATAACCCTCGTTATATGCTTGAAATAACTCGAAAGAAGCATCAACGTGACCCAACTCAGCGGCATCAGTCAGGAAATTTACGGTTTGCACAGGACATTGATCAACACCATTCCCATGACGATGTAACTGTGCAAGCAAATAATATGCACAAGGAATTTGATGGTTTTTGGCAATATTTAACCAATATAATGCTTTCGGCATATTCAATTGACGCTTTTCATGCACCGCCATACATAGTATTGCTTGAACATGTCCCTGCTGTGCAGCGGCATCTAGTAGCACCAAATGTTGTTCATCTTCTAAAGGCAATAACATCGCCAATTCAAATTGGGCATCTTCATGTTGTTGATCCGCAGCATGTTTAAGCCAAACGAGGCTCTGTTCTACATCTTTTTCAAGACCAGTGCCCGATCTCAAACATTGTGCATACAGATACTGTGCATCGGCATGACCCGATACCGCATCTAAGTGTAATAATTCAGATGCTTTTGATGCCAATACTGTCTTTTCAGCATCAGAAATAGCATGTCCTTGCTCTTGTAGTAATGCCCTAGCTTGAAGATAATTAGATTCAATTGAATGTTCTAAGCACACTAAAACTGACTGCTTTTTATCAGAATTTATTGTATGGAGTGTGATTTCAGACATATTTTGCCCTGAATTTGTAAATTTAATTGTAGTTAATCTCATATTACCTGAGTTTTTATTTTTTAACAAAACATTACATGAATATTCATATATTTAAAAAATGATTATACATCGATCTATTAATGATAAAATTTATCGAGCATCTTCTCAGTATCCATTTATGCAAAATACACAGTTAAAAGCCGTGATCTACATGGTGCTGTCCATGGTGGCGTATCAAATCAGCGCATCATTTGCCAAACAACTCTTTGAAGTCCTTGATCCGCTGACCGTTGTTACTTTGCGACTGTGTTTTGCCTCTATTTTAGTTATTTTGATGTTTCGTTCATGGAAAATCATTAAACGTCTTCCTTATTTAAAATGGACAGACTTACTGTTTTATAGTGGCTCAGTTTGCTTGATGAATGTCCTTTTTTATGCATCACTTGGAAAACTCCCACAAGGCATTGCAGTAGGTCTAGAGTTTTTAGGGCCTTTAACGCTTGCATTACTTTCGATTAAACAAAAATCTGATTATCTCTGGGTTGCATTAGCAATTATTGGCGTTTCATTGATGGTACCTTGGCAAGATACGCAAGGCACTCATTTTTCATGGTTAGGTGCTGCTTTTGCAGTCAGTGCAGGTTTTTTTTGGGCGTGTTATATTTATTTTGGACAACGTGTTGTGCGCCAAAATATTGGCATGCATGCACTCAGTATTGCGATTGTATTATCTGCATTAGTGATGTTGCCGATCAGTGTTATTCACAATTCAACCGCCCTTATTCAGTTTCAATATTGGCCTCAAGCGCTGGCTATTGCCTTATTGGCAACCGCAATTCCTTATGCGCTCGACCTGATGGCACTCAAATATTTAAGTAAATTAAGTTATGGAACACTATCAAGTTTATCACCTGCTTTGGGTGCATTGGCAGGATTGGTGCTCTTAAATGAGCATTTGAACCTTTTACAAATCATTGCCTTAGTTTGTATAACAATCGCATCTGTCGGTGTGACTTTTAAAGCTACTCGTTCTAAAAATGCAGATCTATCAACCTCAAGTTAAAAACCATAAAAACATGCTACTGTATGTTATGAATAAAAAGCCGTTATTGATCATTTTCAATAACGGCTTTTATTTAAAATACGATACTGTCTAAACGGATCAATCTACTGAGTAATCATTTGATAACCTAGACGACAAATCAAAATACTCACTAAAATTAAAAACAAAATACGAATAAATCCACTACCGTATTTGAGTGCCATTTTTACACCGATCAATGAGCCTGCAACATTCGCCACAGCCATCATCAAGCCCAACTGAAACAGCACATGCCCCGTGGGAATAAAGAAACTGAGTGCCGCGAAGTTGGTCATGAAATTACCAATTTTAGACAAAGCAGACGCATGTAAAAAATCTACTTTCAAATAACGAATAAAGTAGAAAATAAAAAAACTACCTGTACCCGGTCCAAAAATTCCGTCATAGAAACCAATCAGTAAGCCACCAACACCTGCCAAAATCAGAACTTTACGTGTTACTTCTTGCTGTTCATGCACCTGACCAAATTGTTTTTTGGTAAAGGTATAAATTGCAATCACGATCAGCATGAACAGTACAAATGGTCGTAAAAAGGATTGTGGAATCAATGCCACACATGCCGCTCCACCAAAGGAGCTAATGCATGCTGTAACACCAATCACAACCAACAACTTCCATTGTAATTTAACCCTGCGCAGATAAGACCATGCAGCAGAGGCTGTTCCACAAATTGAGGCTAATTTATTGGTTCCAAAAACCGTTGCTGTCGCATAATGGGGTAAAGCTCCCATCAATGCAGGAATTTGAATCAATCCACCACCACCCACCGCAGCATCAATTGCACCCGCACAGAATGCAAAAAAGAGGAGGCTGAGGATTAGATCAATTTCCATACAAATTACTCTTTGGTTTTCACAATGTGAGAAATAATAACAACATTGTTATAAAAATGAATGCTTTTTCCTAGAGATTAAGCACTCGTTTTGGTATTAGACGTTTTTTATCGCTAATTTCAGCTAAACCTAAACATTTTTCACCATCAAAAACCAACACTTCGGCTTCTGCTGCATGGTCAATATTACTTTCCATACCACGACTGAAAAACTCAGCACGACCTTCAGGTGCTTGTACTTTTGTCAAATGATCTACAGGCGCATAAGGCTGAAGTAACAAAGCATCTCGCTCGGCATGTGTTAAACTTTCTAAATATTCAATGGTATAGCTTGGAATCAGCTCAAAATGACCGGTTTGGATGCGGTGCAAATAGATCAAATGCCCTTGGGTTCCCAAAGCTTTGGCAATATCTTCACCCAAAACACGGATATATGTTCCTTTAGAACACGTCACGTCAAGCGTAATACTATTTTCAGTAAACTCGGTCAATTGTATGGCAAGAATATTGATTGGACGTGCAGGACGATCAATTTCAATGCCTTTACGTGCAAGTTCATACAGTGGGCGACCATCTTTTTTAAGTGCTGAATACATCGGTGGAATCTGTGAAATTTCACCAGTAAATTGTACCAATACTGCTTCTATTTTTTCTCGCGTTAATTCAGGAATAGCTTGTTCATGCAAGACTTTACCTTCGACATCGCCTGTCGTTGTACTGTGCCCCAGTTGAACGGTGGTCAAATAACGCTTATTCGAGTCGAGCAGATAGTGCGAAAATTTGGTCGCTTCACCCAAACAAATTGGCAATAAACCCGATGCCAATGGATCAAGTGCCCCCGTATGCCCTGCTTTTTGTGCATTATACAGCCAACGAACTTTTTGCAATGCGGCATTAGAGCTTGCCCCCAAGGGCTTATTTAATAAAAAAACGCCACTCAGATGGCGACGATGATTTTTTTGAGATTTCGCTGACATATTTTGAACAAAAAGAAAAATGTTTATGCATTCTAACAAATTCCTTCAATCTGTTTTTACAATTTTCAGCTTTGAAAAAATTAGAGAATAGAGCATTCTTTTTAACTAAAAATAAAAATTGAAATAGGATTTCAGACGCTATGCAGCATCAGAAGAAAATTGCAGGACTTATTGCAGGTGTTATTTGTATTCTTTGTTTAGTTTTATTCTTTTGGCTCAAACCAAATATTACGCAGAATACACCTAGCGCAACATCGACCTCCGCACAAGACAACACTGCGGGCACTGAAGCAACATCAGCAATGGATGCAAGTACAGCGCATTCGCTGATGAGTAATAGCCAGAAAGATACGCAAATCAATTGTCAAATTCGTACTGATGCATCTAATCGTTTAATTGTAAATGAACAAACCAAAGACTGTTTTGAGTATTTTATTACCCAGTACGGCGAGAAAACCATTGAGCAAATTAAGGCAGATTTTTTAACCTATACCAAAGAAAGTTATAAAGATCCCGTTATGTCACAGCTCAGTGATTTGTGGACACGTTATATGCAGTACCGTGAACAAATCGGCAATCTTCAAGCACCCACTGCGGACAAAGAATCTGCAAAATATTATCAACAAATTGTCAATAATACACAAAGTTTAAGAAAAAAATTCTTCTCCGATTATGAAATTCAAGGACTGTTTGGTACACAAGATACTTATGATCAATATACGGTTGATCGTCTGCAAATTCTTGAGGATAAGACATTATCTGCAACAGAAAAAGCAGATAAACTAAAAGCTTTATTTGAAAAATTACCTGAAGATTGGAAAGAAAACTTAAAACAACTCAATCAATTGGAAGATTTACGCAAACTCACAGCTGAGATTAAAGCCCGTGGCGGTTCCGCAGATGAATTACGCCAGATGCGTACCAACTTAGTCGGTCCTGAAGCAACACAGCGTTTAGAAAGTCTAGATACTCGTCGTAGTGAATGGAAAAGTCAGGTCAATGATTTTTTGACCGAACGTGACAGCATTATGAAGAGTTCAATGAGTGATAGCGCAAAAAAATCTGCATTAGATCAACTTCGTAATAATCAATTTAGTTCGCCTCAAGACCGTATCCGTATACAAACTTTTGAACAAATTCACGATCAAGGAGGAGCATTGCCATTTGGTGAATAACCAAATTATTAAGATTCAAAACTGAAAAATAATAGGCTTAAAATCAAATAAAAAGGAAAACTCGAATGGATTTAAAACTCAAAATGCTTAGTGTGGTATTCACAATAGGATTTTTTACTTCTCACGCTCAAGCGACAAATTTACAAACCGTCAAATCTAGTTTTGTTGTATCTGACTATGCCAAAACCAAATATCCGATTGTTTTTAATCATGGTATGTTTGGTTTTACCCGTTTAGGTCCTTCATCATTGGGTGTGGACTATTTCTACCAAGTTTTACCCGATCTTGCACGTAATGGCTCAAAAGTCTTCGCCACTCAAGTATCTCCTTTGGAAACAACTGAGCTTCGTGGCGAACAGCTTTTACAACAAGTCGATGAAGTGCTCGCCCTGACAGGTTCCCCGAAAGTCAATTTGATTGGGCACAGTCATGGCGGTCCAACCATCCGTTATATTGAAATCGTAGCACCTGAAAAAGTTGCATCATTGACAGCCGTTGCAGGCACATTTAAAGGCTCAAAAGTTGCCGATGATCTTTTAGCCAACAAATTTGCCAACAATATCATGACCATTGTTGGGCAATATATTCTTGCACCTGTCATTACACTGCTTGAAGGCAATCCATCTTTACCTAACAATTTAAACCATTCACTAAAAAGTATTAGTGAACAAGGCTCTGCTGAATTTAATGCCAAATATCCAAGTACCGCAATTCCTCAAGATTGTGGACAAGGACAAAAAGTGACTGCAAATGGTGTCTATCATTATTCATGGACAGGTACATCTCAAGCTACCAATCTCTTTGATGTCGTAGACAATACGATTTCTATCCTTGCACCTTTATCTTATAAAAATAAAGACAATGATGGATTGGTCAACCGTTGTAATACACATTTTGGACACGTCATCCGTGATGATTACAACCAAACGCACTTAGATGAAGTCAATCAGCTCTTAGGTTTAAAAGCCCTGTTTGGACAAGATCCTGTTTCTTTATATCGTCAACAAGCCAACCGTCTTAAACTTGAAGGTCTGTAAAATTTAGATTGAGTTAAAAGCACTGTGCTCATTTTGATTGCAGTGCTTTTCATAAAATGTTAATCATAAAGTGCTAAGCAGTAAATCATTCATCCTATAGAATATATATAAACCAAATTATTGATTTTAAATAAAAAATACCCTATAAATAATCAAAACTTAACAATATAAACATAAAATAAATATATACGAGATAAAAATCACACAAATTATAATTTATTGATTATTTTACACGCTTTTATTTGTGTTTTATTAAGATTTTATTTAAAATATTTTTTGACATTATTTGTCTAACCACAATAAATTAGTACAAAAAATAAGGAATGTATATGAAATATGGACTTTTACTCGCTGGTATTTTGACCACAACCACAGCGATTCAGACGCATGCATCAACTGAAGTTAAGAGTGTTAAAGACTATACCATCAATGTGAAGTCTTCATCACCGTTCACGACTCAATATGCTAAAACTAAATATCCTATTGTATTTGCACATGGTTTATTCGGCTTTGGCAGTATTGTGGGTATTGATTATTTTTATGGAATTTTACCTGACCTTGCGCGAAATGGTGCAAATGTTTGGGCAACACAAGTCTCGACTATGAACACAAGTGAAGTTCGTGGTGAACAAATGTTGCAACAAGTTGAAGAAATTTTAGCACTCACAGGTGCAGAAAAAGTCAACTTAATTGGGCATAGCCATGGCGGACAATCTGTCCGTTATGTTGCAGGTGTTATTCCAAACCAAGTATCTTCTGTCACCACGATTGCTTCAGGTAGCAGAGGTGCAAAGCTTGCAGATGTACTTGAAGGTGTATTGATTGGAAGTGTTTTAGAAGCACCAGCTCGTGCTATCTTTAATACGTTAGTTGCTCCTGTTATTACTTATGCCTCGGGACTTGATCAAAAATTATTTCCAGCTGATTCCGTAGGTGCAATGCAAGCTTTGGGTACAAAAAAATCACTTGAATTTAATAAGAAATTTCCAAATGGTGTCCCGACTACAAGCTGTGGTGAAGGTGCTGCCAATGTGAATGGTACAGCTTATTATTCATTTATGGGGAACTCGCCATTCAATACAATATTAGACCCAAGTGACTACGGTATGCTTGCATCTTCAATTATTGCGGGTGATGGTGTTGCAGGACGTTGTTCTTCACGCTTTGGTAAAGTAATTCGTGATACCTATCAATGGAATCACCTTGATGAAGTCAATCAGGTATTAGGTATTCGTGGATTGTTCTCTTCTGATCCTGTTCAAGTATACCGTGAACATGCAAACCGCTTAAAACTTCAAGGCTTATAATTCGACACTAAAATTCAGTCATAAAAAAATGCGCCATAAGGCGCATTTTTTATACTCGTATAAAACTTAAAATTAAGCTTTAACTTTACGAGCTGGTAATTTTTCACGAATACGTGCAGCTTTACCAGACAATTCGCGTAGGTAATAAAGCTTAGCACGACGAACGTCACCACGACGTTTCACTTCGATTTTAGCAACGATTGGAGAATGTGTTTGGAAAACACGTTCAACACCAACACCGCTAGAAATTTTACGTACTGTAAATGCAGAGTTTAAGCCACGGTTTTTCTTAGCGATTACAACGCCTTCGAAAGCCTGAAGACGCTCACGATCGCCCTCTTTAACTTTTACAGAAACGATTACTGTATCACCTGGTGCAAACGCAGGGATATCAGTTTTTAATTGTGCATTTTCAATAATTTGAACTAAAGGATGCTTACCGCTCATGGGGGTATCTCCAAGGTGTGGGTCAGAAGAGGTCTGATGTCCACTGGGTATAGAGGCTAAAGCGCATAGACCCGATTATCTTTCTCTCTACGCTTGACCACTTCAATGCATAGAGAGCCTATTTAAGAAATTTAAATTGAATCTAAATTTCTGAATTTTTAAGCCATTTTTTCTGCTGCTTGGTCAACTCAACTTGTTCAACCAATTCAGGTCGACGTTCAAGTGTTCGTTGATAACGCTGCAAAAACCGCCACTTTTCAATATTTGCATGATGCCCAGACTTTAACACCTCAGGCACATCCAAACCTTCAAAATGATCTGGCTTGGTATATTGTGGACAATCTAAAAGACCATCAACAAATGAGTCTTGCACATGTGATTGCTCATCCGACATCGCACCCGGAAGTCTCCGAATAATACTGTCTAAAAGAACCATCGCAGGGAGTTCACCGCCAGATAAAACGTAATCTCCAATTGACCATTCCTGATCAATATAAGTTTGGATCAAACGCTCATCGACCCCCTCATAACGCCCACACAGTACAATTAATCCATCATATTCGACAAAATTTTGTACCGCTGGCTCATTCAGAGTTTTTCCTTGTGGTGACATATACACCACAGGAACATGAACTGCACCCGCTTGTTGTGCAAGCACTTTGGCATGTTTGATTGCTTTTGCCAAAGGCTCAGCCATCATGACCATACCAGGACCACCACCAAATGGACGTTCATCCACTCTTTTGTAGTTGCCCTCAGCAAATTCACGAGGATTGATACAATGGACTTGGATCAATTCATTCTTTGCTGCACGCCCGCTAATACCGTAGGCTGTAATCGCTTCAAACATTTCAGGAAAAAGCGTAATAACTGCAAAAAACATCGCAGACTCCTCTTTTTTCCTGCTGTGTTAATCCTTGTGAGGATTAATAATCTACGCCCCAATTGACATAGATACGACCAGCTTCAAGATCAACGCGCTGTACCACATCTTTATGCCACGGAATCAAACGCTCTTCGCCATCGACACTTTCAGGTGTTGCGTGTACCACCATCACGTCGTTGGCTCCTGTTTCAAACAATTCATGGATTTTACCGAGATTAACTTCTTGTTCAGCATCATCTAAACCTAATACGATTAAGCCTTTTAATGCTGTCCAGTAATACTCGTCCACGCCTGCTTGAGGCAGTTGCGATTTTGAAATCCATACATTTGCGCCGACTAAATTATCTGCTGCAGTGCGATCACTCACATCTTTTAGCGAAACAACCAAGCCTTTGCCATGCGGTTTCCAGCGTTTTACATCAATAATTTGCCAACCTGCTTTGGTCTCAATGTACCACGGCAAGTAGTCAAAAATGTTGCTCATAGGTTCTGTATTGGAATAGACCCAGAGCCACCCATTTAATCCATATGCTGAACGTAACTGTCCAATCTGAATACGATCTTCGGGAACATTCTGTGTTGGTGTCATGGGCTTTCCTACTACTTAATTTAGAATTATGCAGCAGCTGCAGCTTTCTTAGCTTGAGCAGCTAAAGAAGCAACACGTTCAGACGGTTGAGCGCCTTGAGAAACCCAATGAGCAAGACGATCAGCATCTAAACGAAGTTTTTCTGCTTTACCTTGTGCTGTTGGGTTGAAGAAACCAATACGTTCGATGAAACGACCGTCACGTGCATTACGGCTATCAGTCACAATGATTTGATAGAACGGACGTTTTTTAGCACCACCGCGTGCAAGACGAATAACAACCATGATAGAACCTTATAGTTTTTACGGATTATCCACGAACCGACCATCGGAACACTTCAAACCCCTTTCATAGAGGGCAATATTTTACGTTATCTTTCTTCTGAATGAAAGATCAATTTTTGTTTATCTACAATTTTGGATTTATCGTCCGTCCCAGTTTGTCGATGCCGAAGGAGTACAAGCTACTCCTCCATTTTTATCAGATCCCTGAGTCCAACAACGCTCTCCCCGAAAATTTAAAGCAATATGACCATATTCATATTGCTGTGATGTTGACTTAGGTGTTGCAACCAATAACCAAGTATTCACTTTCGCACTGCTACTAGATAATGCATTCGTACCGTCAATATCGGTCAATGTTAAATCGTATAAAGCCAATCCCGTTGTTGGATAACTCGTTCCACCAAATATTTTAGTATTTGATAGTGTTAAACCTGAAAAATTATTATTTGCCATTTTGTAATTTGCAAGGTTCCTTGAAATTTGCAACATTGCTGATTGCATATCTACACGTTTTGTTTTTTTGGTGGTGTTTCAAAAAGTATGCTGAAAAAAAGCAGGTTGAATTTTGATA
>CAXYZD010000055.1:0-15687 GCA_964293455.1 uncultured Acinetobacter sp.
AGATTTCAAAGGGTTTTGGTAATGAATACATGTTTACTTTTTAGTTGATACTTAGTATTATTGAGTTTTGTATATTTTATAATATTAAAATATGCCACTAAAACTCTTTTTAATATTATTAGTGTTTTTTTAATTGTATACTTATATCATGGTTGGTTTGGGGCTTTTTTTGATTTATTGTTTTTTGCTTGTTTATACACCTTAATTAATCGGTGTCGTATTAGATGATTAAATTCATCAGCTTTGTATTTATTAAAGCTAATAGTTGAGCTATTTTTTATATATTTAAGGATGTTATTTAAAACCTAGTAGTTGGGATTAATATTTATAGGTTTTTATTACTAGATGAATTTTTATTTATAGGGAAATTCACTAACTATAGGAGTTTTTAATGAAGAACATTCTGTATTTTATACCCTCTTTATCAACTTCGGGCGGTATGGAGCGTGTATTAACTGAAAAAGTAAATTACTTAGCTAATAAAGGGTGTTATCAGATTTTCATTGTTACAACAGAAATGAGTGATTATGCCATTCCTTTTTTTGATCTGAATAGTGCTGTAAATGTTATAAATTTAAAATTGTGTTTTAATGATAAATTTAATTTAAATATTTTTGATAAAATTTTAGAAACAAAAAAACTTTTAAAAAAATATGAAGAAGAATTAAAAAAAATTATATTAATAAAAGAAATTGATATTTGTATTTCTATGGGCGGAAAAGAGTTGGAGTTTCTTGGAGGGTTGTCAGTTCCTTGTAAAAAAATTTATGAATGTCATTTTGAAAAAAAATTCAAAAGTAAATTTTTAGAGTTACAGGGTAAAAATAATTTTTTGTGGAAATTATTTGGAAGACTAAGAGATTGGCAACATTTTTTATTAGCATCTAAATTTGATATGGTTGTTGTATTATCTGATGGTGCAGCCCAGGATTGGGCGAAATTATCGAATCCCGTTTTAATAGTTGCTAACCCATCACCAATTCCATTAAATATGGAATTGGAAATTAATTTATCAAGTAAACGAATTATTTCTATTGGTAATCTTATTACAGTAAAGGGATATGATCTCTTAATTAGTGCCTGGGCTTTAATTGCTCAACGTTACCCAGAATGGAGCCTAGATATATTTGGTAAAGGTGAATTGCATAATGATCTACAAAATCAAGTAAATTGTTTGATGCTTACCAATTCGATAAGATTGGCTGGAACGACAAAAGATGTAAAATCTGAATTAAAAAAAAGTTCATTTTATGTAATGTCCTCTCGTTCAGAAGGTTTGCCAATGGTACTTATAGAAAGTATAACTTGTGGATTACCTATAGTTGCATTTGATTGTGAAACAGGTCCACGAGAAATTATTCAAGATAATGATTGTGGAATTCTTGTAGAAAATGGAAATGTAGAAAAATTAGCATTAAATATTGAACGAATGATTTTAGATACTGAATTGCGTAAAGAAATGTCAATTAAGGCTTTAGAAAAGTCAAAAAAATATGAATTAACTTATATAATGGAAAAGTGGGAAAAAATTTTTCAGGAGTTAGTACGTTGATTTTAATTAAAACAGGTATTTTATGAAAATTTTAATTGATGCATCTATTTGTTCTAAAGGGGGCGGTGTTCAAGTCGCATTATCTTTAATTAATAATATTATTGTTGATCCAGAGTTTGATGTAATTTTTGTTTCATCACCTCAAATTGATAATCAACTTTCAGATGAAATTAAATCAAAAATTAAATATTACTATGCTGAGAAAAATGAAAGTATTTTAGGCAAATGGGCGCAAGGAAAAAGACTTGCTGAAATTGAAAAGAAGCATGAACCTGATCTAGTTTTTGTTGTCTTTGGTCCTTCGTATTGGAGACCAAAAGCAAAAACTTTACAAGGTTTTGCTTTACCTTTAATGGTGTATCCTGAAACTCGAGATAGAATTTATAAAAAACAAAAAATTACTTATTTTTATCAAAAAATATTAAATACATATAAAGCTCAATTAATGAAAAAAAATGCAGACTATGTTGTTGTTGAAACCCTTGCATTTAAAGAGAGAGTACATGAATTTTTAAATATCGATAAAAATAATATTTTTGTCATTGAAAATAGTTTTAATGCAAATTTTCTGGAAATAAAGGGTGATAAGAAAAAAAATGATATTCTCAATATATTTATACCGACAGCTTACTATCCTCATAAAAACTTAGAAATTCTCGTTGATGTGGCATGTGAATTAGTAAGTATGCAGAAATTAAATATTAAATTTAATTTTTTATTGCCTGAGAATTCAGAACCTTGGATTAATATTGTTACTAATGCTAAACAGAAAGGTGTTGAAAGCTTATTTAATACTTATGGACCAGTAAAAAATATACAAATGGCTGAATTGTATCACCAAACTGATTTTGTACTATTGCCAACTGTTGCTGAGGCTTCCACTGCTGTTTACCCTGAATCTTTTATTAGTAAGAAAGTGTTGCTAACATCAAATATTGATTTTGCAGTAGAATTGTGTGGTGATGCGGCTATTTATTTTAATCCATATGATGCGAAGGATATTGCTGAAAAAATTATTTTAATTACAACTAATGCTATTTTACAGCAAGAGTTAATAGAGCATGGTTTGAAACAGGTTAAATCATCTTATTTGACGCCTGAAAGTAAATGGTTAAAGCAAAAAGATTTAATCAAAAAATTAATTAATGAGAGTTTGTAAATGTTTGAAAATAAAACACTGTTAATCACAGGCGGTACAGGTTCATTTGGTAATGCTGTATTGGATCGATTTTTAGATAGTGATTTCAAAGAAATTCGTATCTTTAGTCGTGATGAAAAAAAACAAGATGATATGCGTAAAAAGTATCAATCAACAAAGCTTAAATTCTATATTGGTGATGTTCGTGATTTTAATTCAGTTTTAAATGTAACTCGTGGCGTGGACTATGTTTTTCACGCTGCTGCGCTTAAACAAGTTCCATCATGTGAGTTTTATCCTTTAGAGGCTGTAAAAACAAATGTATTGGGTACAGAAAACTTACTTGAAGCTGCGATTCAAAATAAAGTGACACGTGTTGTTTGCTTAAGTACTGATAAGGCTGTTTATCCAATCAATGCAATGGGTATCTCAAAAGCCATGATGGAAAAAGTCATGGTCGCTAAATCAAGGAACTTAGAAGGTACAGATACTGTTATTTGTGGTACCCGTTACGGCAATGTAATGGCATCACGTGGCTCTGTTATTCCATTATTTGTAGATCAAATACGTGCAGGTAATCCTATTACGATTACTGATCCAAATATGACGCGATTTATGATGACTCTTGGGGATGCTGTAGACTTAGTTCTTTATGCTTTTGAACATGGTCAAAATGGCGATATTTTTGTACAAAAAGCCCCAGCTGCTACAATTGAGACATTAGCGAAAGCAGTCACTCAATTAATTAATCAAGAAAATCATAAAATTAATGTCATTGGTACACGTCATGGTGAAAAAGCATTTGAAGCATTGCTAAGTCGTGAAGAAAAGGCATGTGCTGAAGATTTGGGTGATTATTTTCGAGTTCCAGCCGATCAGCGTGATTTGAACTATGAAAAATATATAGAAACTGGTGATACTAAAGTGGTGGAATATGAGGACTATAATTCTCATAATACTACTCGTTTAGATGTTGAAGGCATGAAAAAACTTCTTCTTAAATTGGAATTTATCCGTGATTTAACAAACGGTATTTACAAATCACCAGAGGTATAAAATGAAAGTTTTAGTCACTGGTGCAAATGGTTTTGTCGCTAAAAATTTGATTCAATATTTATCTGAGAAAACAAATGTTGAAATATTAAAGCTTTTTAGGGATACGCCTAAACAAGAGTTAGAAAAACTTGTAGATTGTGCTGATTGGATTGTACATTTAGCAGGGGTAAATAGACCTGAAAATGATTCAGAATTTATTGAAGGTAATGTTTCTCTTACTGAAAAAATATCTGAAGTTTTACGTAAATCTAAAAAGCAAACGCCAATTATTTTATCATCATCTATTCAAGCTGAGCGTGAGAATATTTATGGGCAAAGTAAATTAGGCGGTGAGCAAGTTTTGACTAAATTGAACGTAGAGAATGGTAACCCTATTTATATCTCACGTTTAGTGAACATTTTTGGAAAGTGGTCAAAACCGAACTATAATTCTGCTGTGGCAACTTTTTGCTATAACATTGCAAATGATTTACCTATCCAGATTAATGATGAAAATGCATTAATTCGCTTGGTATATGTCGATGATGTAGTTGAAACTATTTGGGATATATTAAATCTTAAATATTCAGCAAATGAGCCTTTTGATGTTCAACCGGAATATCAAATTACGGTTGGAAAGCTTGCAGAAATGATTCGAGGATTTAAACACTCAAGAGAAACGTTGATTACAGATCGTGTAGGCACTGGCTTAACGCGTGCTTTATATTCCACATATTTAAGTTTTTTTAGTCCAAAACAGTTTGATTACGCTATTCCAAAATATGGTGATAATCGTGGTGTATTTGTTGAGATGCTTAAAACACCTGATGCAGGGCAATTTTCATATTTTACAGCTCATCCAGGTATTACACGTGGTGGACATTATCATCATACAAAAACTGAAAAATTTTTGGTCATAAAGGGCAAAGCTTTATTTAAGTTTAAACATGTGATTACTGGTGAGTTTTATGAATTAGAAACCTCTGGGGATGAACCACGCATAGTAGAAACAGTGCCTGGTTGGACGCATGATATAACAAATATTGGCAGTGAAGAAATGGTTGTGATGCTTTGGGCAAATGAAATATTTGATCGTGAAAAACCTGATACATATGCAAAACCATTAACAAATTAAGAGCTTTATATTGTGAAAAAATTAAAATTAGTAACCGTTGTTGGAACACGTCCAGAGATTATTCGTTTATCACGGGTTATGGCGATTTGTGATCAATATTTTGACCATATTATTGTTCATACAGGTCAAAATTATGATTATGAATTAAATGAAATTTTCTTTACTGATTTAGGTATACGTAAGCCTGATTACTTTTTAAATGCAGCTGGAACAACAGGCGCTGAAACGATTGGTAATGTGATTATTGCTGTAGACAAGGTTTTAGAAGAAATTCAACCTGAAGCATTACTTGTACTTGGTGATACAAATAGTTGTATGGCTGTCATTCCTGCGAAACGTCGAAAAATTCCTGCATTTCATATGGAAGCAGGGAATCGTTGTTTTGATATGCGAGTTCCTGAAGAAATTAATCGACGAATTGTAGATCATACTGCAGATATTAATTTAACGTATAGTACGATTGCGCGAGATTATTTATTGGCAGAAGGCTTACCCGCTGATTTGGTTATTAAAACAGGTAGCCCAATGTTTGAGGTTCTAAATTATTATAAAAATAAGATTTTATCTTCAAATATTTTAGAACAACTTGATTTGAAAGAGCATCAATATTTTATTGTTAGTGCTCATCGTGAAGAAAACATTAATTCAGATCAAATTTTTTTAGATCTCGTTGAAATGTTAAATGCTGTAGCTGAAAAATATCAGTATCCAGTAATTGTGTCTACACATCCAAGAACACGTAAACGAATTGAACAAATGGCAGTTTCTTTTCATCCTTTGGTTCAATTATTAAAACCTTTGGGTTTTAGTGATTATAATAAACTGCAATTATCAGCAAAAGCGACATTGTCCGATAGCGGAACGATTAATGAAGAATCCTCTATTTTGAATTTTCCTGCTTTAAATTTACGTCAGGCACATGAACGTCCTGAAGGTATGGAAGAAGCAGCTGTAATGATGGTGGGGTTACATTATGAAAGAGTGTTGCAAGGTTTAGAAATTCTGGAATATCAACCTAGAGATGAGAACAGAGCACTCCGTTTGGTTGACGATTACAGTATGCCAAATGTAGCAGAAAAAATGGCTCGTATCATTTTAAGTTATACAGATTACGTAAATCGTGTAATTTGGAAAAAATACTAAGGTGTGCTCTAGATGAAAAAAATATATTTAGTGACAGAATATTTTCATTCTAATCAAAATACAACTGGATATTTATTTCATAAGCTATATTTGCATTTGAAGAAAACATATGGTTCTGATCTAAGTATAATTGTTAAAGAAGACAAGAATAATGATGTTATCGATCCAGATAGCATTATTGTTAATGATTTAAATTTGAATAAAAAAAATTTAATTCAAAGGTTGTTTTTTGAGTTACTTATTTCTTTTCGTTTTTTGATTAAAATATTAAAAAATGTAAAAAAGAATGACCTCGTTTTTACAGGGACAACGCCTATTTTTTTATTGATTGTGATGTACTTAGCAAAAAAAATTATAGGTTTTCAATGGGTCTTATTGGTGCATGATGTCTTTCCGGAAAACTTAGTTGCAGCTAAAGTTTTGAAAAAAGAAAACATAGTTTATAAAGCATTAAAGAAAGTATTTGATATTTTTTACGCTACTCCAGAAAAGTTGATCGTAATTGGTCAAGATATGAAAAATTTGGTTGATAAAAAAACGAAAAAAAATAATAGTATAGTGATTCAAAATTGGATTGATGAAAATGATGTTGAAGTACAAGATAAAAGTGAAAATGAGATATTAAAAAAACTAAATTGGGAAAATGAGCCAGTGGTCTTTCAATTTTTTGGTAATATTGGTCGCGTACAAGGCGTAGATAATATTATTGAGGCGATTAAATTGATTGAACCATCTAAGAGGCCTAAGTTTCTATTTATGGGCGATGGAGCATATGTTGAACAACTTAATCACGCAATAGAAACATTAAATGATCCGAATATACAATATATTGGATCTGTACGACAAGATGAGAAATCAAAAGGATTAAATGCTGGAGATATTGCAATAGTAACTTTAGCTGAAGGGATGTTAGGTTTAGGCGTACCTAGCAAAGCCTATTTTTCAATGGCAGCAGATAAACCATTATTAGCTATTATGGATGAGTATTCTGAAGTTGCTTGTATGCTTAAAAAGCATCAAATAGGTTGGGTTGTTCCGCCTGAAAACCCTGAACTTTTAGCAAAAACTATATTGGAAATCATAGAAAAAATTTCAAAAGATACTATACTCTCACCAAGAAGCATTTTGATTAACAATTATTCTGAGCCGATTGCAATGAAAAAAATAGTAGAGGTTTTACAAAATGTCTCTAATATCAAATAAAAAAATTGAGGTTTTATCGTAATGAAAAGACTAGTTGATATTGTTATTGCGTCAATAGCACTTTTATTACTGTCGCCTATTTTTATTCTTGTCGCTTATAAAGTGCGTAAAAATTTAGGTTCTCCTATCTTTTTTTACCAAGAGCGTCCAGGAAAAGACTGTAAACATTTTAGGATGATGAAATTTCGTTCGATGAAAAATGCCCTTGATGAAAATGGCATTCCATTGCCCGATGATCAGCGTATTACGCCTTTTGGCAAGAAACTCCGTTCGACTAGTTTAGATGAAATGCCTCAACTGATTAATGTATTAAAGGGTGATATGAGTATTGTTGGACCAAGGCCTCAGTTATCTGAGTTTGTTGAGCACTATACTGCACATCAATTACGTAGACATGAAGTTAAACCAGGTATGACTGGATTGGCTCAAGTGAATGGTAGGAACAATCTTTCCTGGGAAGAAAAATTTGATTTAGATGTTCAATATGTTCAAACTCAATCCATAGCTTTGGATTTTAAAATCATGTTTAAAACGGTAGAAGTCATGCTTAAAAAAGAGGGTATAGACTCACCAGATCAAACAGTTGGAGCAAGTCGTTTTTCAGGTAAAGAGACGACTGATACCAAATCAACCCATCATTAAATAGTGTTGTTAAAGTAAATCATGATCAAAAAAGCCATTCTTCCTGTTGCGGGTTTAGGTACTCGTTTTTTACCGGCAAGTAAATCTATTCCAAAAGAAATGGTGATCGTAGTCGATCGCCCAGCCATCGAATATGTGGTCAAAGAGGCGGTAGCTGCAGGTATTGAGCAAATCATCTTGGTGACACATTCTTCAAAAGCTTCGATTGAAAATTATTTTGATCGTAACTTTGAGCTTGAAACGACGTTAGAAAATAAAAAAAAGTTTGATTTACTCAAAGAAATTACTGAAATTTTACCTCCACATATCTCTGTAATCAGTGTACGTCAGCCTCAACCTTTAGGTTTAGGTCACGCTGTTTTATGTGCTAAAGATGTGATCGGTAATGAGCCTTTTGCAGTGCTTTTACCTGATGTATTGGTTAAAAATAATGATGCTGAAAATGACTTAAATTTGATGATTCAGCGTTTTCACTCAACATCAGCCGCACAAATTATGGTTGAGGCTGTGCCTGATCATTTGGTTAATCAATATGGAATTGTTGATGTTACTCAAGCACCTGCTGAAGGTGAGAGTGCAGTCATGCAAGGTATTGTTGAAAAGCCCGCTGTAGGCACAGCACCATCGAATTTATCTGTGGTAGGTCGTTATATTTTACCTGCAAAAATTATGCAGTTATTAGAAAATACGCCTAAAGGTGCGGGAAACGAAATTCAGCTCACAGATGCCATTGCAGCATTACAAAAAATTGAAAATGTTGAAGCTTACCGCATGAAAGGTCAGACCTTTGATTGTGGTAGTAAAATTGGTTATTTGAAAGCAGTCTTACATTATGGGATTGAACATCCAAAATTGGGTGATGAATTTAAACAGCTCATTCAAGCGTTGAAATTATAATAAAATTTTAGGTGTTGCATGAAAATTAATGTTTTTGGAGCAACTTTGCAAGCGGGTGTGCTTGCAGGGTTGTTCGCAGAACATGGACATCAAGTATTTTGGTGTCCAAATGAACTTGTTAGAGAGGATCAGGTTCATTATCAAAATGAAGATGTTAATCGACTGATTGAACAACAAGTTGTATCAGGCTTTTTACATATAGGGTCTTTTGATGAATTACCTTTAGACAATGATGTGCATGTTTTTAGTTATGCAGCCACTGAGCAAGATCGTGCATTAGCCTTATTGGATCGTATTCATCAGATTATAGATAAACCAAAGGGCTTATTCATCAATGGCTCAACTTTTGGTTTACACGGTACTGAACAACTCAAACAAAAATTAAATACTGAAAACTGGGCATATTTACCCGATGTTATTCAGGAAGGAAATGCGCTAGGTAGCTTTACCTATGCAAAACAGGTGATTGTAGGTGTAGATCACGATGCTGTTAAGTCGATGATGCAAGAGTTACTTCGTCCATTTTTCCAATTTCAGCATCAGTATTTATTTATGCCGATTCTTGATGCTGAATTTACCAAACTCAGTATTTCGGGCATGTTGGCAATGCGTATTGGTTATATGAATGATCTTGCCTTGGTGTCAGAAAAATTGGGTATTGATATTTTTAATGTCCAACAGGGCTTGGCGGCAGACAACCGAATTGGTTCAGCTTATTTGTCAGCAGGTGCAGGTTTTGGTGGTGAAAATTTCTCACATGATATTTTAACTTTATCCAATACAGTTTCAGATATTGGTGTGCAAAGTCAGTTACTTGAGCAGATTTGGAACAATAATGAACGTCAAAAAGAAATTTTATTCCGAAAGTTATGGAATCATTTTCAGACCAATCTAAAATATAAGAAGATTGCAATCTGGGGTGCTTCATTTAAAGAAAATACATCAAGTATTCATAATGCACCGATTCATGCTTTGCTTGAAGCCTTATGGGCACAAGGGGCGATCGTACATTTACATGACCCCCAAGCCTTAGCTGAAATTCGTCAGTATTATGGTGATCGTTCAGATTTAATTTTATTTGAAGATCAATATCAAGCAGCAGCTCAGACAGATGCATTGTGTTTGATGACGGCTTGGAAACAGTATTTAAGTCCTGATTTCCAGAAATTGAAATCACAAATGAATCATTTACTCTTACTTGATGGGCGTAATGTTTATGATCCTGCTTATGTTAAAGCGCAAGGATTTAGCTACCAAGGAGTTGGACGTTCATGAGTGATTTAAAACAGATTGAAAACCCAGCTTTTACACAGTTAAAGGCATTGTCTGAACAATTTTCACAGCTACATTTAAATGATCTATTTGCTGGGGATACTTTACGTTTTGAAAAACTGTCTACGCAGTTTGAACAATTGGTGCTTGATTACAGCAAGCAGCGTCTTCAGCAATCTGTTAAGGATGCCTTATTACAATTTGCGACATCAAAACAATTAAAACCATGGATTCAGCGCTTATTTTCAGAAGAATTAATTAATTATACTGAACAGCGTGCAGCCATGCATTGGGCTTTACGTGTGCCAAAGCACATTCAGACAAAAATTAATCATGATGTTCATCAACAACTTGATCGTATGTATCAAGTGGTTGAAAAAATTCATGCGGGACAATACCGTGGTTATACCGGTGAAGTGATTCGTGATGTGGTGAATATTGGTGTTGGTGGGTCTGATCTTGGTCCATTGATGGTTAGTCATGCACTACAAGACTTTAAGGTTGATACAGCTCAGTCTTTAAATGTGCATTTTGTTTCGACGATTGATGGTAGTCAATTATCAGAGTTGCTACATCAGTTACGTCCTGAAACGACATTATTTATTATCTCATCGAAATCTTTTGGCACTATTGATACGTTATCCAACGCACAAACAGTGCGTCAGTGGCTTGAGAAGTCACTTGGACAAAATGCGGGTGTTGTAAAAAGTCATTTTATTGGTGTATCGACTAAACCTGCAAAAATGACGGAATGGGGAATTCATCCTGATAATCAATTTTTGCTTTGGGATTGGGTCGGTGGGCGCTATTCATTATGGTCGTGTATTGGTTTTCCGATTGCATTAACCATTGGTGTAGAAGGCTTTAAGCAATTTTTAGCAGGTGCTTATGCGACAGATGAGCATTTTCAGCATGAGCCATTTGAGCAAAATATTCCTGTTTTAATGGGAATGTTAGGTGTTTGGAATAATAATTTCCTCAATATTCAGACACATGCGGTATTGCCTTACGATGGTCGCTTAAAATATTTTGCGGCGTATTTACAGCAGTTAGAAATGGAGTCGAATGGTAAATCTATTCAACGAAATGGACATTCTGTAGATATGGACACTTGCCCGATTTTATGGGGTGAGGTGGGGCCAAATGCGCAACATGCATTCTATCAACTTCTTCATCAAGGTACACATGCGGTACATTGTGATTTTATTGCACCCGTACAACGTTACAATGCCAATCAATTTACCTATGCCGAAAATGCAGAAGCATTGATTGAACAACATCATTTAGCATTATCAAATTGTTTAGCGCAGTCAAGATTATTGGCTTTTGGTAACAAAGCATTAAATCAGCAAGAAATTGAATCATTACCCATGTATAAACAATATACAGGTAATCAGCCGAGTACCACAATTTTACTCAAAGAGCTAAACCCGTATAGCTTGGGTATGTTGATTGCAAGTTATGAACATAAAGTCTTTGTGCAGTCGGTGATTTGGAATATCAATCCATTTGATCAATGGGGGGTAGAAAAAGGTAAAGAAATTGCCAATCAGCTCTTACCTATTTTAAATGGCACAACACATAATTTAGAACATTTAGATGCATCCACTCAGGGATTAATAAAAGTCCTATTGGGTCAGGAAGAGATTTAAAAAATGGCAAATATTTTAGTTACAGGTGGTGCAGGTTATATCGGTTCACATACGTGCGTTGAATTATTGACGACAGGGCATGATGTTGTTGTACTAGATAATTTGTCGAATAGCTCAGAAGAATCATTAAAGCGAGTTCAAGAATTAACAGGTAAAAAACTGACTTTTATCGAAGGTGATATTCGTAATGGTCAAGCATTGGATCAACTGTTTAGTCTGTATAAAATTGATGCCGTAATTCATTTTGCCGGTTTAAAAGCGGTAGGTGAAAGCCAACAAATTCCACTCACTTATTTTGATAATAATATTGCGGGTTCAATTAACCTTGTTCAAGCGATGGAGCGAGCAAACGTTTTTAAACTGGTTTTCAGTTCTTCAGCAACAGTTTACGATGAAGCTAATGTTTCACCCTTAAATGAAACAATGCCAACAGGTATGCCAAGCAATAATTATGGTTATACCAAACTCATTGTTGAACAATTATTAGAAAAATTATCGATCGCAGATGAGCGGTGGTCGATTGCACTGTTACGCTATTTTAATCCAGTGGGTGCGCATAAAAGTGGTCGAATTGGTGAAGATCCTCAAGGAATTCCAAACAATTTAATGCCATTTGTCACACAAGTTGCAGTGGGTCGCCGTAAAAAACTGTCTATTTATGGTGATGATTATGACACTGTCGATGGTACAGGTGTACGTGATTATATTCATGTCGTTGATTTAGCCAATGCTCATTTATGCGCATTGAATAATCGTTTATCTGCAACGGGTTGTCGTGCTTGGAATATTGGTACAGGCAATGGATCATCTGTTTTAGAGGTAAAAAATGCCTTTGAAAAAGTAAATGGTGTTGCTGTGGCATTTGAATTTGCACCACGTCGTGCGGGTGATGTTGCGATTTCATTTGCCGATAATGCTCGTGCTGTTTCAGAATTAAATTGGACACCAAAATATCAATTGGAAGATATGTTAGCAGACAGTTGGCATTGGCAAAAACAGAATCCAAACGGTTATAAGAACTGATTGATAACAGATAATTTCATTTAGATAAAGAAAAAGGAGCTTATTAAGGCTCCTTTTTTATCTATAGTACAGATTAACCTTGAATCAATTGGGTTAATTCATCCACATAATCTTGCATGGGTTTTGGATTATGATCAGCACGGCTTTCAATATTTAAACGCAGTAAAGGCTCTGTATTCGATGCACGAATATTTAAACGCCATGCACCAAAATCAAGACTTACACCATCGGTACGATCAATGGCAGGTTGTTGATCTGCATAATGATCAAAAATTTTCTGAATGGTTTGTTGAGTGTCTTTAACTTTAAAGTTAATTTCACCACTACACGGAAATTTAGCAATCATCCCTTCAACCAAAGAAGAAAGAGATTGTTTGGTTTCAGACAATACTGCAATTGCCAATAGCCACGGAATCATGCCACTATCGCAATAAGCAAAATCACGGAAATAATGATGGGCACTCATTTCACCGCCATATACCGCATTTTGTTCACGCATTTTATCTTTAATAAATGAATGCCCTGATTGTGATTGAACTGCAATACCTTGATATTTTTCAATGATATCGAGTGTATTCCAGACCAAACGAGGATCATGAACAATTTTTTCACCTGCTTGTTTTAATAAGAAAGCCTGTGCAAGTAAACCGACAATATAATAGCCTTCAATAAATTGACCTTTCTCATCAAATAAGAAACAACGGTCAAAATCACCATCCCATGCAATACCCATATCAGCTTGATGTTCAACGACAGCATTTGAGGTGCTTGAGCGATTTTCAACTAAAATTGGATTGGGAATACCATTTGGGAAAGTACCATCAGCATCATTATGGATTTTAATGAATTCAACAGGAATATTCAGTTGTTTAAATTGAGCTTCGATCGCATCAACCACATGACCTGCTGCACCATTACCTGCATTCATCACCAATTTTAATGGACGAATTGCAGATGGTGTGATGTATCCCATCAAATGCTGAATAAATTCAGGCAGAATATTATATTTTTCTGTTGAACCCTTTTGAGCTACAGCTGTAAATTGTTCCGATTCAGCCAAAGCTTGAATTTCTTTTAAACCTGAATCTGCACCAATCGGGCGAGCATTTTCACGTACAAGCTTTAGTCCGTTATAATCCATAGGATTATGACTTGCAGTGATTTCGATACCACCTTGTACATCTAAATGGAAAGCCCCGAAATAAACTTCTTCCGTACCTGTCATACCTAAGTCAAGAACATTGACACCTGCATCATTTAGCCCACGAAGCGTGGCTTGCTTTAAAGCTTCACTTGTTAGGCGAACATCACAGCCAACGACTATTTTTTTGGGTTGATAAATTTGACCATAAGCACGACCAATTTTATAAGCAATATCTTCATTAAGCTCTGTGCCGAGCTTTCCACGAATATCATAGGCTTTGAAGCAAGTAAGTTTATTCATTCTTAGAGGATTCTGTAGTGTTAGCGATATATTAAAAGTATAGCTTAAATTGAGTGAAATGATCAGATTCTTGCTTGTTGGGGAGTGATGTAGAGCATAAGTTAAATTTATAAATTCCGATAAATAGTCGAGTATTTTTGTAATTTCATTAAAATACTTAGAAAAACAAATTGTTATGAATATTACTGTAATAGATAAAAATTGCTCTTGATCGGAAATTTCAGGACAAACTGAAAAAAAATTGATCAATTGAAATAAAAATGTTAAAAGTGTCTACTATGTCACATAAATGCAAAAAATATTGCAACGTTTATAAAAATTCATGCAACTTTGCTTAAGGTATAACAATTATGTCTAATCAAGATATTACAAATTTGAACGCAGTCGCTGCGAGTATTCTCCCATCACCTAATTTTAGTGTAGGTCTAAATGGTCTTAGTGTCTCCGGACAAGGTGCTAGTGGTATTACAGGTACAGTAACCATTACCAATGAGAAAGGTGAAATCGTTGGTAGTGGACCATATGTGCTAGGTCGTTATGCTTTTAACTTATCCAAACCATTCCTAAATGGTGAAAAATTATTTGCAACATTAACAGATGGTCAAGGCAATTCTTCGTTACCAGTAGCAAATACTGCTCCAGATATTACACCTCCTGCGCCTCCAACAGTGGTATTTGATGCAACTGGACAGACTATTTCGGGCGTGAGTGAACCAAATGCTCAAATTAAAATTTATAATGCTATAGGTCGTTTGATAACAGAGGTCACTGTTAAACAAGACGGAACCTATTCAGTAGAATTAAAAGATCCTTTAACAAATGGTGAAAGCATTACCGTTACAGCGACGGATTTGATTAATTTGACCTCTGTTCCAACAGTAGCGAAAGCACATGTGATTGTTTTTCCGAAGTCACCGACTGATGTTGAGGTTGTAGATGCTGGTACAGCTGTTACAGGTAAAGCAGAGCCTGGTAAGAAAATTGATATTAAAGATGCAAATGGTAATGTAATTGGTACAGGTACAACAGATGCAAGTGGTAACTTTAAAGTAGATTTAAATGTTCCACAAAAAAATGGTGAATCTATATCTGTTACTGCAACAGATCCAGATACGACATTTGTGTCAAAGCCAACTCCAGCCGTTGCACCAGACATCACACCACCAAATGCACCAACAGCGACAGTAGATCAAACTACAGGTGCAGTTGTTACAGGTAAAGCACAACCGAACAGTGGTATCGAAGTTAAAGATGCTGCGGGTAAAGTGATTGGTACAGGAACAACAGATGCAAATGGTAACTATAGCGTTACGTTAACGACGCCACAGAAAAATGGTGAAGTTGTTACAGTAACAGCATCAGATGCGGGCGGTAAATCAGGTCCGGCAACTGCGACTGCGCCAGATTTAACACCACCAAATGCACCAACAGCGACAGTAGATCAAACTACAGGTGCAGTTGTTACAGGTAAAGCACAACCGAACAGTGGTATCGAAGTTAAAGATGCTGCGGGTAAAGTGATTGGTACAGGAACAACAGATGCAAATGGTA
>CAXYZD010000056.1:0-15514 GCA_964293455.1 uncultured Acinetobacter sp.
ATATCCAAAAGCATTAGTGCAATTTAAACAGCAAGCCGCTTGGTCGCAATTCTGCCTGCTAAATGCTGATGAAACTACAGTCAAAGTCAGCGATCGTGATGTTGCTATTGCCTATAATAATGTCGGTTTAAGTTATGCCAAAATGAATCAACCTTTATGGGCACGGGCATGGTATTTACTCAATATTCGAGATGAAATAGAATCTCAAAGTACCCGTTTTAATTTACAACAACTACCCAAGCCAAAACCATCGACTGACTTATCAGGGCAATATGTGCGTTATGCAGGTTTTGGTGAGTGGAATCACCTGACTGTCAAAAAAAATAAAGTGTCTTATCAAATTGAATTTGATGGCTTATATATGGGCATTCGCAGTCTAATTTATGGACCTAATATGGGTCAATTTAGTACCTCAATGCCACGCTCTAAAAAGCAAGCCGTTTACCGTTATGAAGATTGTCGAATTGATTTAAACTTTAAACGTGATACGACTTCTGGAAATTCCATTAAAGTTACACAGAATGATGGTGAGTCAGGCTGTGGTTTTGGACACAATGTTTATGCCGATGGTGTTTACTTTAAAGTTGAAAATAACGCAGACCTTAAATAAAAAAAATCCCCCGAATATCGGGGATTTTTTATGATTCATTAAACCGCTAAATCGGCTAAATTACCTTTTTGCTCAAGCCACTCTTTGCGATCACTGGCACGTTTTTTTGCCAAGAGCTTATCAAGTAAACTTGCAGTTAACTGCATATCATCCAAATCCAACTGTACTAAACGGCGAGTGTCAGGATCTAAAGTCGTTTCACGCAATTGACTCGCATTCATTTCACCCAAGCCTTTAAATCGAGTGATTTGAGGATTTTTCGATTTTACTTTTTTCAAAATCGACTCAAGTTCATCATCATCTAAAGCATAGTAAACATCTTTAGCATCATCTATACGGTATAGCGGTGGCATTGCAACATATAGGTGCCCTTCTTCCACCAAGGTCGGAAAATGTTTTACAAACAAAGCACAAAGCAATGTCGCAATATGTAAACCATCCGAATCGGCATCGGCAAGAATACAGACTTTGCCATAACGTAATTCTGACAAATCATCACTACCCGGATCAACACCAATGGCAATGGCAATATTATGGACTTCTTGAGATGCAAGCACTTCATCTGAAGAGACTTCCCAAGTATTCAAAATTTTCCCACGAATTGGCATAATCGCTTGGAAGTTTTTATCTCGGGCTTGCTTAGCTGAACCACCAGCAGAATCACCCTCTACAATAAATAATTCAGATTCTTCAAGCGTATGCCCAACGCAATCTGATAATTTCCCAGGTAATGTTGGACCTGCAACAATTTTTTTACGCTCAACTTTTTTTGCAGCTTTTAAACGGCGACCTGCTTTAGCAATCATCATTTCAGCAAGTTGCATGGCAACGTCTGAATTTTGATTAAGCCATAAAGCAAAAGCATCTTTGGCAATATTGAGCATAATATTCGATGCTTCACGGCTCGAAAGACGTTCTTTGGTTTGCCCTGAAAACTGTGGTTCTTGAAATTTGAGTGACAAAATATAATTTACGCCATCCCACACATCTTCCGCAGAAAGTTTCATGTTACGTGGCAACAAGTTACGCAGTTCACAGAACTCACGCATGGCATCAGTCATACCCGAACGTAAGCCATTCACATGTGTACCGCCTTGAGCGGTTGGAATGAGATTCACATAGCTTTCTTGAACCTGTTCACCACCTTCAACATTCCAACAAATGGCAAATTCAGCGCTCGCACGCTCAGCATCACCTGTCGCAACATAAGCAGGATCAGGCACAATTTCCCGATCTTCCAACTCATCCATCAAATAATCGACAAGACCATTTTCAAATTGCCATTCAATTTTTTCATCGTTGATTTGATCAATATAAACAATTTGTAAACCAGCAGCCAAAACAGCTTTGGCTTTTAAATTATGTTTCAAAGCTTTTAAGGCAAATTTAGGCGAATCAAAATATTTGGCTTCAGGCCAAAAGTGTACAGTAGTACCCGATGCACGTTTTGGAGCTTTGCCTTCTAAAACTTCAAGTGGTGCAATAGGCTCACCATGCTCAAAGACCATTTTGTAGAGGTTGCCTTGACGCTGTACTTCAACTTCTACACGATCTGACAAAGCATTGACGACAGAAATGCCGACACCATGCAAACCACCTGAAAATTGGTAGTTGTCTGTACTAAATTTACCGCCTGCATGTAATTTGGTCAGAATAATTTCAATACCACTTTGACCATATTCAGGATGAATATCGACTGGCATACCACGACCATTATCTTCTACGGACAATGAGCCATCTTTATAGACTTTTACAGTAATTTTATTGGCGTGACCTGCAAGTGCCTCATCGACAGCATTATCAATCACTTCTTGCGCCAAATGGTTTGGACGAGTGGTATCGGTATACATTCCTGGACGACGTCGAACAGGATCTAAACCAGATAAAACCTCAAGAGATTGGGCTGTATAAGACACGTTAATGTTTTTCCTTTTATTTTACGGAGTAGGATAAAAATTCCAACATCATTGGGATTTTATCTGCAAAATTTTCCATCGCATGATTACCATGCATTTCTGTCATGATCATTGATGTATGAGATGTTGCACTATAATACCTTTCAGCATCACGATAATCCAAAATTTCATCGCCTTGTTGCAACAAAACCAAGAGTTTGTCTGCATCCTGAACAAATGGCACGGCTAACTGTTCAAGATCATCGAGTTGTTGCTGATCAAGCATCCAACTTTCACTAACTCTATAAGGTAACTGCGAACCAATACATTCCTGAAACAAAAGCCATGGTCGCATAGCCGGATTAATCAGAACAGCAAGTACACCATGCTTCGCGACCAATTGTGTCGCATAAAAACCGCCAAGGCTACTTCCTACTAATACGACATCATCCAATTGCTCAATCAAATTAGATACTTTTTCTATGACTTGCAATGGTGGCATATTTAAATCAGGTAGATGTACTGTATACGATGTATAACATGTACAGTAGTCTTTTAGCTGTTGTCCTTTAATGGATAACGCGCTACTTTGAAAACCATGTAAATAGAGAATATTCATATCTAAAAAATTTGCTTTTGTTTAATAAATGCTCTAGTTTTTAATGTGATGAAAATCACATTTTGTTTTAATTTGTATGTATGACTAAATTGTCCGACAAAAACTTTAAAACTTTAACGCAATCATCAGTATTTTAAAGATGTTCAGGATGAACACGTTAAAACAATGATTTGAGGATTTATACCCTGATCCTCATCAAAAAGAAAGCATCGGAATGCATATCAAGATAATTGAGGATAATGGCACATGACTAGTTTAACACCACTGCACGAGACCTATTGCAAATGGGATCGTTCTCCGCCAAGTCAGGCAGATGTACTGGAAGGTTTAGCACAATTACTCAGTGCGCCTGTTAGTGGTGTTGCACAAGATTTGATTCGCTCTATACAACGTGAAGTTCTATTGAGCCTATTTGGTTTAAGTAAACAAAAAGCCAAACGCTTCCAAAACCGCCCTATAGTCAAAAAAATATATAAATTGGGTTTTAGTAGCTTACAAAATTATAGCAATCACCTACTTGCGCCAGGTTTACGAAAAATCATTCAACAATTTCCAAATTTACACGAAAAGCCTTTGACCTCAACATTAACACTGATGATTAGTGTATTGAATGGTATTTTAGGTGATTTTTTACTTGCCACACATAACCCATTAGCCATTACCAGTAATCTTTATGATCATTATGGTGCTTTACAACAAGGTGATTTAGCGGGTCGTGTGGTGATTTTTTCGCATGGTTTATGTATGAATTATCAAGATTGGACAAGTCGTGGTAATGGTGGCATTGGCGAAAAATTATTAGCGCAACGTGATAACAACACCATGCTGTATTTGCACTACAACACTGGGCGACGTATTTCTGCCAATGGACGTTCACTCGCCAATATAATTGAAGATCTTGTGAAGCATAATCCTCGTATTACCAGTATTAACCTGATTGGGCATAGCATGGGAGGATTAGTGTCACGTAGCGCTTTGTTCTACGGCAAGCAAAATATGCATCAATGGCTACACCTAGTTGAAAACCTTGTTTGCCTCGGATCACCCCATCATGGCGCAGTACTTGAACGCTTTGGCTTTGCTTTACAAGAAAAAGTCGGGCATTTTCCATTCATGAAATTGATCAGCCACATTGTCAATACCCGAAGTAATGGTATTTTAGATTTACGTTATGGCAGTGTCCGTGATGACGACTGGGAGCATAATGCTGCACGTATTGGGCAGGTCGATGACAATCGTAAACCTGCACCTATTCCATCACATATCAATACATTCTTGCTAGCAGGAACGCTCGAATTTGAAAATCGTAAAAACCGCACCTTAAAAATTATTGGTGATTATCTAGTCAGTGTGAAAAGTGCTTTGGGCGAACACCCAAATCCACGTTATCAACTTAAACTACCTGAGTCACACAAAGCCGTATTTTATGGTTTAAATCATTTTGAAATTCAATATCATGCTGAAGTTGCTGAGCAAGTGGCAAAATGGTTCTATCCACACCATGATGAAATTGCAGAAGAACAAATCCGTAAATATTTAATTAAACTCGAAAGTATGCAAGGTATTGTAGAAACCTAAATACAAGAAAGCCCGTTTAAACGGGCTTTCTATTGCAAATGATTTTTAAGTAAATTAAGCAGGATACTTGCGTACAAGCTGCCATAAACTCACTACAATCAAAAGCGCAAAAAATGCAAATGACCATACAGGGAGTGACTGCCCCAAGAATGTCCAATCAACCATTGCACATTCACCTGAGCCTTTGAGTACATTTTCAAAGACTGACTTCAATGGCAAAGTATCGACCCAATAATCTAAACCCGGACCACAGCTAGGCACTTGATCAGGCGGTAAATTTTGTAACCAAACATGACGAGCAGCAACTCCTGCCGACCATCCAATGGCAAGCGTGCCCAAAAAAGCATAGCCACGTTTTAGTCCTATAGATTTCGGATTGTGTAAGAACGCAATCAGAGAAATCAGCCCAAGCCCAATTAAACCAATACGCTGAAAAACACACAGCGGACAAGGCTCAAGACCTTGAAAGTGTTCGAGATACAGCGCAAAAGCCATTCCTACAACACTAGCGATAAATAAAAACCCACTGACAACACGATAACTACGCCACTGCATGGCTATTCCTCTTATTTTTTATTTCAATACATCAATTAAAACTTATCTAAACTGTTTCAAATAACTTTCAAAACTTACTGTCGTATCTTGCTCAAGTTGTTGTTGCTTGTCTTTAGATGAAACTGCAAGTTGCTCAAAATACGTTAAAAGTTCATCACTTAATACATGTTCTTGGTAATTTTTTATATGTGTTAATGCCATGAAACTACCAAAACTCCATGTGCCACCATGTTTCAATGTATCAGCAATCACTTGAGCAGACAGCGTTTCTTCAACATCATCAATACGCTTTTGCATCAGTTGCATTGCATTGCTATAGATGTCCGTTGCATAAGTTTGATTGAGTAAATCAGCCAAAGGTAACATTGCTGTTATATGAATATTCAGCCAATCTTCTAGCAAATACTCAGCATTCGGCTCCAAAATTTTAGCATTCGGCGCTCGACCACGGTTAACCACTTCTGCCTGATTTTGATCAATTAAATCTTGTTCACTTTCGGGTAAATCAGAACTATTTTTGAGTAAGCAATACAGTGCAATCACTTCTAAGAATGCTGCGGTATCTTCATTAATTCCAATATCACTATACGGATTAACATCAACCGCACGTAATTCGACATAAGCAATACCACGGTTTTCCAAAGCTTGTGATGGGGTCTCGCCTGCTTCAGGTATCTGTTTTGGTCGAACTAAACTGTAATATTCATTTTCAATTTGTAGAACATGATCATTGATCTGAATCGGTTCGCCATTGGCATCGTCTAAACCTAAACGACTAAAAGGTGGGTAAGGCGTATAAACCGCTTTTTGTAAATCCGCCACATAATCTTTTAAATTATTATAGTGAATACCCAATTGTTTCTGTGCTGAGTTTTGATAACCAAAACGCCCCATACGCAGTGCCGTTGCATACGGCAAATATAATGTGCCTTTAATTAATGGCAATAACTGATGCTCACGCCCTGTCATAAAACATTTACAAACAGATGGACTTGCCCCTATCAAATAGGTCACAAGGGGTGTTAAGCGGATAAAATTGCGCACCAAACCCAAATAACGATGACTACGATAATCCTGCAAATTCAAAGTTTTTAAACGGTCATCTGCTTCATGTTGTTGTAATGCTTCAAACACTTCATCGGGAAATGAAATATTGTAATGCACGCCTGAAATGGTCTGCATACGGCGACCATAACGCACGCCCAAACCACGGCGATACAGCGTTTTAAATTTACCAATATTCGATGAACCATACTGCGCTAGACGAATATTTTCTTCTTCGTCATCAAGCATACACGGCATGGACAATGGCCATAATTTTTCATCTTCAAGTAAGTGACGATTGACCACAGCATGAATATCTTTTAAAAAACCTAATGCTTCAGGAATACTCGCTTTAGGTGGCGTAATAAACTCCATCAAAGCTTCAGAATAATCTGTCGTAATATGCGGATGAGTCAATGCTGAACCCAATGTCTCAGGATGATTCGTCTGAGATAAAAAGCCATTGCCTTGCATACGCAGACTTTCACGCTCAATGCCACGCAGCATGCCTTTAAATAATGCAGCATCTGCCCAAGTCGGTAAAATGGCTTGAGTGTTGGCTTCTGGTTGACTCATTGCTTACTCTCTTATCTTAAAGAACATTTTCAAATCAAATGATTCAACACTATTATATCGTGTTTTTACGATACAAACTCATGACAATCCTAAATTCAGAATGAATATTCTGACTCTAATACGGCAATTATTTATCACAAAATCTACCGATAAGACATCAAAAATTTGTGATTTACTTTATAAATGATGACAAAATAAGATCAAAATCAAATTTACGACCACCCATTGATCTTTTATTTATGCTGAAATATTCAAAATAAGATATTCATCTCTAGATCTGAGTAGGATGATAAGTTGCTGATTTAACAAAAATCAGCTTGAATTTTAGACTAAATCTATCATTTTAAAATATAGGGCAGTCTAAATCGAATTGCGTCTACAATACTGTAAAATTTTGATCATTCAAGAAGTACATCATCTCCCCATCATCCATCCACTTTTTTAAGAGGAACGAGGTATGAAAAAAACACTGATCGGTCTGACGCTGGTGACCATGCTAACACTGTCAGGCTGTGCAACAACGCTAAGTAAGCCTCGTACATTTGATCAATTGGGACAGTACACCACGACTCCCCTCAATGATCACAGTTATCGTGTGAGCTTTCAGGGCAGTAGTAATATGAGCTTTGGTACAGCAGAGGAAATTACCTTATTAAAATCTGCTCAAGTCACATTGCTCAACGGTTTTAGTTATTTCAAAGTACAAGATGATCCAAGTAACCGCAGCCAACAACCACCACGTAAAGCTGTGGTTTACCCAACACCAAACTATTATCCATATGGATGGGGCTACCGCCGTCCGTATTGGAATGATCCATTTTATGACATGCCTCAAGTTGTCACGCTTGATCCAATACAAGTGTCTTATACCATTGACTGTTTTAAAGATAAAAAATCTACCCCAGATGATGCTTTTGATGCTCGTCTGATTTTACAATCTTTAGGACAAAAATATGGACTTAGTCCGACAGGACAGGTCATACAACCTGAACCAACTACAGTAACATCGAAGTAGCATAATCAACTCTAAAACAACGATACAGGACGATCAATGAGCGGAACTGAAACTACAAACATCCCAAGCCTAAACCGCAGTAAACGCCTTGCAACCCTTGCGCTGATTGTGGCTGTATTGGTTTGGATTGCGTTAATCATTTCCGCAAAACTCCTCCCTGAATATGTATGGCTTATTCATATTTTCATGCTTGGTGCAGAAGCAGGCGTAGTCGGTGGTCTTGCCGATTGGTATGCCATTACCGTTCTGTTTCGTAACCCTTTCGGGAAAATTCCAATTCCGAGGTTTTTACGTGATCACACCGAAATTATTCCACGTAACAAAGCCCGTATTGCTGAATCGATGGGTAAGTTTGTACAAGAAAATTTCCTCTCTCCCCAAGTGGTGGAAAAAAGTCTCAAAAATACCGACTTGAGTCTTGCTGTCGGGAAATGGCTTGCCAACCCACAAAACAACACTCAAGTTGTCGATGTCATCCAACAGACTGTACCGAAAATTTTTGAATTTATTGGTCAAGAACAAATTGGTCGCTTTATTCAAAACAACAGCGTGCAATGGATTCGTAATACGCGCGTCAATCATCTTGCAAGTGAAATGTTGCGTGCTGTTTTAGAAAATGATTTTCACCAAGATGTATTACAGCGTGGACTTGATGTTGCACATGAATGGATGATTAACAATCCTGAGAAAACCCGTGAATTAACCCAATTACTGTTTAAAGAATTAGGCGTATCACGGCTTGCCAAAGGTGCAAGTTGGATTGGCATTGATGTTGAACAACGCACCATTGATTCTTTGCTGACTAAAGTTGAGTTAATGCTTGCTGACCCCGAACATCCAATGCGTCAACATATTGAAGATCTCGCCAATGAACTCAAAAATCAGCTTGCAGATCACAACAGTCCTGCAAGCATACGTTTAAATGAAACGAAAAATGCATTATTAGACAGTGAATCTATGCTGAATTTTATGACAGGCGCTGTCGTAATTTTATGTGATGGCATTAAGTCCGATTTAGAAAAACCTGATTCAGGCATTGCGATGAATTTACGTGTTGCCATACAGCAAGTGGGTGAAAACCTCATGCAAAATCAATCTGTTCGTGATCTACTCAATGACCGTATGAGTGGTATTGCAGTCAACTTAAGTGATCAATATAGTGAAAAAGTCATTCGTTTTATTAGCGAGCGTATTCACGAATGGGACTCACGTGAAATGATTGATAAAATTGAAAATGAAGTGGGTGGTGACTTACACATGATTCGTGTCAATGGTGTCGTGGTTGGCGCATTTATTGGCTTAACACTCGGTGTGATTCGCGCCATTATTGATTTTGTGATTTAAGCAGAAAATATTTCAACATAAACTGAAAGATTATGGGTGTGTAAATACATCAAAAGCTCATTCTTGCGAGAATGAGCTTTTTTATTTAAACTTATCATTAAAACTGAAAATATGGATTCAAAATAATAAAACATAATTTCACATCAGATATTTATATAAATATTAGATAGCATCATTTTGATTTTTGACTCAAAAATAAATGATGGTGTAATTTCAAACTTGATTTAAATCTTTTTATAATTAAACTTAAATGACTCTTTGATCTAATTTAAACAATTGATTCAAAGACGTATAAAATGTGCGACCATCTAAATTGAGATCTACTTCAATTCCTGACTGCAAAAGAATTCTTTTACCTACTTCAACTTCTTTTGAACCTTGACGGGTATTTTGCATTTTATTTAAGGGAATTAAAGAAACAATAATTTCAGTACCATTTTTAGATTTTGCAACTAAACTGTTTTTTTCTAACAACGTATATCCTATTTTTTTAAATGCCTTTCCAATATGGAAATGGCTTAAACACTAAACTATAGACGATAAAAAAGCACTAAAAAGTGCTTTTTTAAAGCGTCTTAAAACTTATACTGCTACGATGTTTACAGCATTTGGACCTTTAGGACCTTGAGTAATGCTGAATTCAACTTGTTGGCCTTCAGCCAAAGTTTTGAAGCCCGAGCTAGCGATTTCGCTGAAATGAGCAAAAACGTCTGGACCTGATTCTTGTTGAATAAAACCGAAACCTTTAGTTTCGTTGAACCACTTAACAGTACCTTTAACAACAGTTGCGTTTGACATAGTAAATCCTACTAATTTTAAATAAATTTAGCCTTTTAACGGGCTCGTTATAACTTTGAAAATAATAAAGCATGAACTTAAAATCTAAAAAACGAAGGATTATAAACTAAAACTGCGATACTAAAGAAGATTTACCGAAACAAGACTTTTTTTCTAGTCATCGCCAATTATACAGAGAAAATTTATTCAATCAAGCTGTTTTAATAGAAATATTGATATATCTTATGCTAAACAGGGCGATATACCACAAAAACAACTGATATATAACAATATTTTAATTAAAAAATAATTTAATTTTTTTAATTATTCTATATTAAATAGTATATTACTCTCTTCTTTATTACAATTTAGCGAGGCAAGATCAAAAAGCACCACCAAAAAATCAATCATAGATTTAGAAAAACCAATTTCTTTCATTTTTAGTTTTTATTTTCGAAATACTTCAACAATATTAAATTGATCAATCATCACCCAATACTTTAGCTCTAAAAAATGACCTGCTAAACTTCTCTTAACATTTCAAAAAAATTAGATTGGTCATGATCGACATCCATTCCAAATTGCCTGCACAAGGCGTCACTATATTCAGCATCATGACGGCAATGGCGCAACGCTTAAATGCCTTAAACCTCTCCCAAGGTTTTCCTGATTTCCCAGCCCCTCCTGATTTATTACAGGCACTCAGCCAAGCAACTTTAGAGGGTTATAATCAATATGCACCGGGTGATGGCTTGATCAACTTACGTGAAGAAGTTGCCAAGCTCTTTATACAGCGTGATCAATTACAAATAGACCCGATCACTGAAATCACGATTACCCCAGGGGCAACCATTGGTATTTTTAGTGCCATTCAAGCGATTGTGCATGCAGGTGATGAAGTCATTATCTTTGATCCAAGCTATGACAGTTATGCACCAAGTGTACAGCTGGTTGGTGGCAAAGCCATTCATATTGCACTCAACGCACCTGCGTTTTCAGTCGATTGGAATCAGGTCAAAGATGCCATCTCTGCCAAAACACGTATGATCATTGTCAATACGCCACACAATCCTACTGGGGCAATGTGGTCAAAACAAGATTGGCTAAACCTGATTGAACTAATTAAAGATAAAAATATTGTCGTATTGTCAGATGAAGTTTATGAACATTTAATTTATGACGGGAAAAAGCATTATTCAGCACTGTCGTTCCCTGAACTGCGTAAGCGTAGTTTTGTGGTCGGTTCTTTTGGCAAAACCTTCCATGTCACCGGTTGGAAAACTGGCTATTGTATTGCAGCACCGCAGTTAATGAATGTGTTCCGTCAGGTATATCAGTTTGCCAATTTTTGTGGTGTAACACCTGTACAAATTGCACTTGCTCAATACATGCAACAACATCCTGAACATATTTTGGGTTTATCGAATTTCTATCAACAGAAGCGTGATATGTTTATTTCAGGCATTCAACAATCCAAATTCACACTTTTACCTTCTTCAGGTACATTTTTCCAAAATGTCGATTACAGTGCCATTCGCCCTGATTTAAATGATGTCGATATGTGTAAGTTTTTAGCTGAAGAGCATAAAATTGTTGCGATTCCTATTTCAGTTTTCTATCAAAAAGCCCCTGAAAATTTACGCCTTATTCGGTTTTGTTTTGCTAAAAAAGATGAAACGCTTATTCAGGCAGGTCACATTTTAAGTCAAGTGTGATCACGTTTAATCTTATATTCTATTGAGCAAAAACCCAGCCTGAGTTACCCAAATACTCAGGCTTTTCCATTGAGGTCTGTTATATTGAAATATAGAAACCAAAGATAATTCACAGCAGAATAACAATGCCAACAAAGCACTTAGATATGATTCATCAGCCTAAATTTTGGAAAACTTTTTTGATTTTCCTTTTCCCGTTAATCATCACCAATATTTTACAAAATTTATCAGGCACGATTAATACCATTTATGTCGGACAAATGCTTGGTGTAGATGCGATTGCTGCGATTTCTGTATTTTTCCCGATTCTATTTGCAATGATGGCATTTGTGATTGGTCTTTCTACAGGTGCAACAGTTTTAGTTGGACAAGCATGGGGCGCACAAGATATCAATAAAGTCCGCCAAATTGTCGGTTCGACTTTATTTATGACCCTGATTGGTGGCACAGTCATTGCTTTTTTAGGCGTTATTTTTGCCAAGAATATCTTAGCATTACTAGGTATTGACCCCGATATTATGCATCTGTCTTTGCCTTATGTGCAGTGGATGTTGGCAGGGAGTCCATTTCTGTTTATTTACATCATTTACACCTCCATTTTGCGTGGTGTAGGTGATAGTACAACTCCACTTATTGCATCTGGTTTAACTATTGTTGTTGGCTTAATTATCACGCCTGTCTTGATTAAGGGGCTTTTTGGCTTTCCTGCATTAGGAATTATCGGTCCAGCCATTGCAACGACCTGTGGTTTTATCAGTGTACTGATCTTTTTATATACTTATCTTAAACGTAAAAATCACCCACTGCGCTTGTCTGGTGAATTGATCAAAAATATCCGTTATCAACATGAAATTAGTGGTTTAATTTTAAAACTCGGTATTCCGACTGGCGTACAAATGGTCACTAACTCAGTGGCAGCTCTAGTGATTGTCGGTTTAATTAACAAATACGGTTCTAATGCAACCGCAGCATACGGTGCAGTCAATCAGGTTTTAAATTATATTCAATTCCCTGCTCTTTCTATTTCAATCGCTGCGTCTATTTTTGCAGCCCAAGCGATTGGCGCGGGTAAGTCTGACTCACTGTCAAAAGTAACTCGAATATCATTGTGGATGAATATCATCATCACTGGCAGTCTGATTACATTGGCTTATTTGTTTTCAAAATATTTAATGGCAATGTTCATTACCGATCCTGCAGTGATTGAGCTTGGGCAACAGTTACTCTTTTTAGTGCTGTGGTCAATTTTGTTTTTTGGCGCAAGTGCTATTTTTGCATCAATCATGCGTTCAAGCGGTACGGTTTTAATGCCTATGTTGATCAATATTTTTGCCATTGTACTGATTGAAGTTCCTGCCGCTTATTACTTTAGTAGCATTTGGGGCTTAAAAGGCATTTGGTACGCTTATGCACTGACATTTTTTAGCATGTGTATTCTTCAAGGACTGTACTATCAATTTGTATGGAAGAAAAAAACCGTTGAAAAGTTGATTTAAGGTCTAAAATAATCATAGAAAAATGCGAGCTTTTAGCTCGCATTTTTTGTACTTAAACCAAAACGTATGCATCACCACCGATTTCTGGAGCAATCACACTACGTAAGATTGACGCTTTAGGATAATTTCCAATGAAGGTAATATCGGTATGCCATGTATTTGTACGACCACAGCATCACTAAGATCCGATGATAAATCGACTCCAGTAATCTCTGCACCAATACACCCCCAATCTGTTTTACTATAATATTTTGATTGTTATTGCTTATTTTTTATTCCTCAATTGTCATTTTGCTTCTATGCGTCTAAGTGCATATCCATGACTTAATAATGAAGAATTCGTTTATGCAAATCTGTCAAACAATTGACATTTTTATTCTGTATTTGCGATAAAGCAAAAATTAAAAAGAACATAAGCACAAAAAAACCCGCCTAAGCGAGTTTTATAATTATAAAATTATTTAAATATTAATTATTTAGGTTCTAATTTTTTGCTAAATTTTGTTGCAAAAGCAGTAATGCGCTGATAACCAGTCGGTAAAATACGCTGAACAAGATCAAGTGTTTTTGCATCATTACCAATCAATAAACGGCGCTTATTTTTCAATACTGCATCTAAAATTTGTTGTGCTGCTTCATCAGCAGGCATACGCAATAACTTATTGAAAGCCTTGGCAGATTTCTCTGGGTTCATCCCCATTGACTTAATGCTGTCGCTCATACGTGCATCATTTGCGATATTGGTACGAATACCCCCCGGATGCACACTCAGTGCACTTACACCACTATTTTCAATGTCTAACTCTTGACGAAGTGATTCAGTGAAACCACGAACAGCAAACTTCGTTGAGTTATATGCAGATTGTGTAGGCTGAGCAGTTAAACCAAATAAACTTGAGGTATTGATGATATGACCTTCACCTGTTTTTTTCAAATATGGAAGGAATTCTTTTGTACCGTACACAACGCCCCAGTAGTTAATACCCATGATCCACTCAAGGTCTTCATACGTTGAACCTTCAACTGTTGAGCCCAATGCAACACCTGCATTGTTAAAAATCATATTTACAGAACCATGATTTTGCACAGTTTCTTCAGCCCAAGCACGGACTTCTTCAAGTTTAGCGACATTGACTTTCTTAGAGGTGACACGAACATTATAAGGTTTTACCAATTCAACAGTTTCTGCCAAACCCTTTTCATTCACATCACTGATCGATACATGACAGCCAGCTTTCGCCAAGAGTATAGCGAGTTGCTGTCCCATACCTGAACCTGCACCTGTGATTGCTGCAACTTTGTTTTTAAAATTTTTCATTGCCTTTCCTTTTTTGAATATTGCACACAATTTTTTGAGACTGTGTAAGTTGTGATCATCACTATAAATTTGACAATACTTATTGTCAATATACAATACTCCTGATTCATACCGAAAAACTATATAAATATATTCATCGGCTTCACTGCTATTTATTGATAAAATCCACTTTTTGCACGGTTAATTTGGCCTATATTCTTATGACATACGTAGACTCAAACACAGAGATACACCCTGACGTACAAACAAAACCTGTCAAAAAAATAATCAAAGAACGTCAGTTTAAAGGCATGTCAATGACTGAGCGTAAACAGGCACGACGTGAAAAACTTATTGAAGCAGGCATTGAAGCTTATGGAAAACATGGCTTTTTTTCAGTGACTGTTAAAGACATTTGCACTGAAGCAAAACTCACTGAACGCTATTTCTATGAGTCTTTTAAACGCAGTGAAGATTTATTCCAAACCATTTTCCTCAAACTAATTGATCAAATGCAGAAAACACTGCTAACAGGGGTTATGAAAGATTCACCTAATCCTGAAAAAATGGTGCATTCAGGTCTCACCTCACTCTTTAAAATGCTTAAAGATGATCCACGTACTGCACGCATTATTTATATCGATGCGATGCTCGTTCAAGAACTGCATAATCAAGCCACCATTCATGAAACCATGGCTCAATTTGACCGTATGATTCATGCTTTTGTCACCCTAATGATGCCAAATATTTCCAATTCAGAACAAGAAATTTCATGGGTTGCCACAGGACTCAATGGCTATGTCACCCAAATTGCAGTACGCTGGGTCATGGGTGGCTTTAAGCAGTCTCTTGAGGATGTTGTCATGGCATGTGAAACCGTATTTTTGTCATTATTGAATAATTTTTCGAGTAAATAATTGGAAAAAAATATAAAAATGAGCTCTGTACACGACAAATTTCACAGAACCCTTATCCTATCAGGATTCTGCTTTC
>CAXYZD010000057.1:0-15316 GCA_964293455.1 uncultured Acinetobacter sp.
TTTATGGCTACCTTTATAGGGTTAATTATGAACAGTAAGTGTCAACAGACCCTACAGATAAGAACAGAATATAAATGAGAAAAAGACCTGAAATTCAGGTCTTTTTTACAACCAAAAATATTATTTATCGAATGATAAAAATATTTTTTATCAATTATTGCTGCCCTGTATGACCAAAGCCGCCAGCACCACGCTCAGTTGCTTCAAATTCATTAACAATATCAAATTGCGCTTGAATCACAGGCACAAGTACATATTGCGCAAGACGCTCACCTGGTTCTAAAGTAAATGTGGTTTGACTACGATTCCATACCGAAACCATAAGTTCACCTTGATAATCAGAATCGATTAAACCAACCAAGTTACCCAACACGATGCCATGCTTATGACCTAAACCTGAACGTGGCAAAATCAAACCAGCAAATGCAGGATCTTCGATATAAATTGCCATACCTGTTTTGACTAAAACAGTTTGACCTGGCTCAATTTGAATTGCTTCTTCGACACATGCACGTAAATCTAGACCTGCCGAACCTGTTGTCGCATAAGTGGGTAAAGGCCATTCTTGACCTAAGCGGGTATCAATTACTTTTACTTGAACTTTCATGTTGAAATCCTGTTTAAAAATGATAAATCAGCACTTCACCTTTCCGAAACAGAATGGTAAAGCGCGTATAAATAAAACTATTTTTTCAATAATGCTTTTAAATTCTGCAAATAGTGTTGTGCTTGCAATTTCGGATCAATATTTTCCGACAATTTTTTCTTACGACCAAGCCAATCTAGATCATCTTGAGGTAATTCATCGAGGAAGCGACTTGGGGTCATTTGTTTCATTTGCCCCCCATTTTTACGCTGTTCTGCCAAAGTTAAAGTTAGACCTTGTTGTGCGCGAGTAATACCCACATACATCAGACGACGTTCTTCTTCAATAGTTTCAGCCGCAATCGAGTTTTTATGTGGCAATAACTCTTCCTCAAGCCCCATGATATATACAAATGGGAACTCCAAACCTTTAGAAGCATGCAAAGTCAGCAAATTGACTTTATCGGTATCTTCTTCTTCCTGTTGCTGTTCGAGCATGTCGAGCAACACCAATTTACGAATGACACTTTCGATATTCTTTTCATCTACATCTTCAGCACGGTTAATCAAACTTTGAATGCTGCTATACAGTATTTCGATATTATCGAGTTTGGTTTTTTCCTGTGCAGGCGTCGCCGCCGTTTCTTTGAGATAGTCGATATAACCTGCTTCAAACATCATTTGGCGAATTTTAGGTACAGGTTCATCATCATCCAACAATTCACGAGTGAAATTATTGATGAACTCAGCAAATTCAGCCAATTGTGTGGTTGCCTTTTTCGGCATCACCATCGTTAAACGCTGGTCGCTCGCAGCAGTTAAAAGTGACAAATGATTTTCTTGCGCAAATAAACCCAATTTTTCTAAGGTCACAGGGCCAATGGCACGTTTTGGTGTGTTAATAATACGTAGGAATGCACTGTCATCTTCAGGATTAATAATTGTGCGCAAATAGCTCATAATGTCTTTAATTTCAGCACGACCAAAGAATGACTGACCGCCCGATAATTTGTAGGGAATCTGCATTTGGCGTAATTGAGTTTCAAGCACACGTGCTTGGAAATTTCCACGATAAAGCACTGCGTAATCTTTCCAGTTTTTACCATTCATGAGCTTGTGCGTGAGCAAATCTTTCACTACACGTTCAGCTTCGTCATCATCATTACGACAAGTAATAACTCGGATCACTTCGCCGTGCCCTTTATCACTCCACAATTTTTTCTCAAAAATATGCGGATTATTATCAATGACATGGTTCGCTGCTTTTAGAATACGACTCGTAGAACGATAATTTTGTTCAAGCTTAATGACTTTTAGATTGTGAAAATCTTCTTTTAGCAATGCCATATTTTCAGGTTTTGCACCACGCCATGCATAAATCGATTGGTCATCATCACCAACTGCCGTGAACTGCCCCATCACCCCAACAAGTAGTTTAACGAGTGTATATTGTGCTGTGTTCGTATCTTGATACTCATCGACCAATAAATAACGAATACGGTTCTGCCAACGCTCACGAACTTCGGCATTATCCTGTAATAATCGTGTCGGCATGACAATCAAATCATCAAAGTCTACAGCGTTATAAGCACGTAAATTACGTTCATAAAGCTGATACAGATGTGCAAACTGTACGTCTTCCTGCGTTTCACACGTTGTATGTGCTTGCTCAGGCAAAATCAGATCGTTTTTCCAATCTGAAATCATCTTCATCGCTTTGGCAATCAACTCTTTGCTTTCTGCACCCGATAAATTATCTCGGTGCATTAAATCCATCAAAATGCGCTTACAGTCATCGGCATCGAGAATGGAAAAATTATTTTTGAGTGGTGTATTTTTGAGTTCTAAGCGAAGTAAATTGAGTCCAAAAGTATGAAATGTCGAAACTGACAAGCCTTTACCTTCTTCTTTATTCAAAAGTTTACTGACACGCTCTTTCATTTCACGTGCAGCTTTATTGGTAAAGGTCATGGCTGTAATACGATACGCAGGGATACCGCATTGTTGTACCAAATACGCAACTTTACGGGTAATCACCGAAGTTTTACCTGAACCCGCACCAGCAAGTACTAACAAGGGTCCTTGAGTGTATTTCATTGCTTCAAGTTGCTTGTCGTTCAATTGACTTGCTTTTGACATGGTTCATCCTCTAAAAACTTCGAGCATGATTATAGTCATCTAAAGTACAGTTGCAAAATGCTTAATGTTTATTTTTTCGGACTTCAAGCAATCATAGGCATAGATTTTAAAAGTCATTTACATAATCAAATGAAAATAAAAAAGGAACCATAAAATATGATTCCTTTTTACAATCTAGCTTTAGAGTATCACACTCAAAAGTATGAATACTAATACGCCAAATTAATTCGCAGCGTAAATGCTAATTTCTACACGGCGGTTTTGTTCACGACCCGCTGCAGTAGAGTTATCTGCGATTGGGTTTTGTGAACCATAGCCTTGAGTATCAATACGGCTAGTCACACCTTGACCTTTCAAGTAGTTAGCAACAGCAGATGCACGATTTTGTGACAATGGAATATTGATTGAATCATTCCCAGTATTGTCGGTATAACCTGTCACAAGAATCACGCTCTTGTTATCTTCTTTTAACGTTTGAACAACTTTATTCAACGTCGTATAGAAGTTTGGTTTGATTGAAGATTTATTGGTATCAAAAGTAATGCTACCCGGCATAATCAATGCTACAGAACCATCTGGATTACGGTTTACTTCTACACCAGAACCCGCCATTTGTTGACGAAGTTTTTTCTCTTTATTATCAAGATAAAGACCAGTACCGGCACCTAATGCTGCACCAATTGCTGCTGCACGGTTATTTTGTGCAGAGCTGTTTGCATTACCACGAGATAAACCATAGCCCGCTGCTGCACCAATTAAACCACCTAAAGCAGCTTTATCATATTCCATGCCGCCGATGTTACCCGTTGATTGACATCCAGAAAGTACCAATGCCCCAGCTACCGCTGCAGAAATTACTAGTGCACGCATTGCATGCCTCCAAGTTGTGTTTTTTGTTCCTTTTATTTTGCTATAAATAACAAAGCCAAACTATAGCCATTTTGTTAAAAACCCGCGTTATTTTTACATTTTGTAATGTTTTTGGCAAAATTTACAACACTGTTCATCATAATTTATACATAGTTATTTAATGTCTCTTTTTAAATGACATGACAACCTCTATATTAAACAATGAAAACTCAATTCTCCAATAAAAAGTTAGGACTGTTCTATGTCACGACAACAACAGAAACACCCTATTTTAAAAAAAATCATCAAAGGTTTAACCGTTACTACAGCTATTACAGGCAGTACTTTTTTTCATGGTCCACCTGTACTTGCACTTGGCTTAACTAAATTATTTAAGCAATCAAAAAAAGTCGATGAAACCAACATTCAAATTACCAACAGCTGGCTGAGTGTCAATAATTGGCTCATTGATCATGTCTTGACTGAAACAAAATGGGACATCAGCATAGACCCAGAACTGGATTTAAATATGCAAGGGCGCTATTTGATGTCATGTAATCATCAAAGTTGGGTCGATACGACAGTCAATCAATACTTTGGTTTAACGCGTATGCCATTGACGCGTTTTTTTACCAAATGGGAGCTTATTTTCATTCCCTTTGTTGGGCAAGCCTTTAAAATACTTGGCTTTCCAATGATGAAACGCCATAGTAAACAACAGATTGCTAAAAATCCTGCATTGAAATATCAAGACATGGATGAAGCACGCAAAGCTTGTGAGCATCTACTCAGTCAACCCTTTACCTTACTCAACTATTTAGAAGGCACGCGTTTTACCGCTGAAAAAAAAGCGCAACAACAATCCCCTTTCCAAAACCTACTCAAGCCGAAAGCAGGCGGTTTAGCTTTAGCACTCAATATTTTAGGTCAGAAAATTGATGCCTTTGTAGATATGACCATTATCTATCCTGATGGTGTACCAGGCTATGGAGAGTTTTGGCTCGGTGAAGTCCCCCGTATTGTCATCAATATGCGAAAAATTAATATTCCCGATTGGGTCATTGGCGGTGATTACGAAGATGATGCAGAATACCGTGAGAAATTTCAGCAATGGGTCGATGACTTATGGCACGAGAAAGATCAATTGATTACTCAAATCAAACAGCAGTACCATTTGACTTCACCCGACTCAACTACGGATGAATCACTTTAAATAGCGGATATTTTCATGAAAAATACAGAACAGATGCCATTGGATCATCGTTCAATCCTCCCAAAGAATAAAAAAACGCTTGGTTGGTGGACTGCCTTTAGCTACGACATCTTTATGATGTTTATTATTATCTTTAATCTGTGCTGTCTAGCTGCCAATGCCTTTTTAATGAGTAGTTATGGCGATTGGTTTTTCAATGAAATTCATTTGCCCCAAGTTCTTCAATATTACAAAGCTGAATTACACCCTTGGGTGATTATTACTGAAAGTTGGTTTATCATTTTTTTATGTGTGGAGCTCGGACTTCGTTGGCTGATTGCAATCATCAATAAGCATCATGCTCGTTGGTTCTTCTTTCCATTTATTCATTGGTATGAAATTGTAGCGATTATTCCAATGCTACGTTTTTTACGTTTAATTCGAGTTGTCGTGATCGGCTATCGTATCCATGAACTGGGCTATAAAGTCATACCTGATGGGCTGAAAAAGCGAATACTTTTTTACTATAGTGTCATTATGGAAGAACTTTCAGATCGTGTTGTGATTACTGTAATTGATGGCATCAAGCAGGAATTAGACACAAGCTCAACCCACAAAAAAATTATTCATGATTTGGTTGATCATCACCGTGAAATGTTTAGTAAAGTTTTAGCTGAAATTTTACAAGAATCACTTGCCATTGAGCTCAAAGCGCATCAACAGCAAATTGGTGATGGCGTTGGTCAAATTGTGCGAAAAGCTATTTTGGATACGCCACAACTCACCCAGTTGTTACGCCTTATTCCGATTGCAGGTGGAATGATCGAAAATCAAATTCAGAATATTGGACAACAACTCGGTGAAAATATCACTCAAGGACTGATTCAACCCTTTACCGATGGAAATATGTTACAACCCAATATGACTTATCAATTAATTTCAGAAAAAATTAGTAACTTAAACATTGAAAATCAAAAACTTGAAGAATTAGTTGAATCTGTAGTCAATGAAAGTTTAGAATCACTACGAAAACAAGTAAAAATAAAACAATGGCAACTTGTATTAGAAAAAAATGATCAAGCTAAAGAATAATCAATCCGTTGCAATTATTTGTATCTTGGGTGGAGAATTCCATCAATTTGTTCTAGCATTTGCGCAGTTTTACAGTTTGAACTTCAGATCAAAACTTTGGGTCACAAGCCTTTTAAGGAATAATTATGGCTGATTTACGGATTACAGGCAAAATGCTTCATAGTAATCGATTAACCTTCGAAACCAATGACCATGATGCCATCCGCCAGCAACTCAACAAAATGATGGGCGAAGCCTCTTATCAAGGAGCTTTGGTTGTACTGGATACAACTGTTGAACAAGAGCTCATCGCACTGATTCAACTTGTTGTGAGTCTAGAATTACAACCGATTGGTGTGGTTGAAGGTTTACTCAGCGACCAAGCACGTGCAATTCAATTTCCCATTGTTCCTGCTGATCGCCCATTGCAACGCATTAAACCGACCAAAGAACAAGTGGTTGAAGCACCTGTCTTCACAACAGAAACAGCTCAACCTCAAATAGTCGCTGAACCTGTAAAAAAAGTCATTAGCCACACAACGTCATACCACGATGAGATTTTACGCACAGGTCAATGCCTTGTCCAAGATCATGGTGATATTATTTTAAATGCAGGCATTAACAGCGGTTCTGAAGTGATTGCTTCAGGAAATATACATATCTACGGAAGTGTTCGTGGTAGAGTCATCGCAGGTGCAGGCGGTAACACGGCTGCAAGAATTTTTTGTCATTCGTTAGAAGCTGAATTGGTTTCCATTGCAGGGACATATTGTGTCGCAGATGACATTCCCCAGCACGTAATTAAACAATCAGTTCATATTTATTTGAATGATCAGCAGGAACTTGAGTTCCAGCCTTTACAATTTTAATGTTATAAATTATACACCATAAAAAGTCCCATTTATGGGGCAATGACCATAACAGGAGTGGATTCGGTGGCCAAAATTGTTGTTGTTACATCAGGCAAAGGTGGCGTGGGTAAAACCACAACAAGCGCATCTTTTGCAACAGGTTTGGCCCTTCGTGGTCATAAGACTGTCGTTATTGATTTTGATGTGGGTTTACGTAATCTAGATTTGATCATGGGTTGTGAGCGACGTGTTGTTTATGACTTCGTTAATGTTCTTAACAACGAAGCACGCCTACAACAGGCGTTAATTCGTGATAAAGACATTGAAAATCTGTATATTTTGCCTGCATCACAAACACGTGATAAAGACGCCCTGACAGATGAGGGTGTTGAACGTGTAATGAAAGAGCTTTCTGCTGACTTTGAGTACATTATTTGTGACTCACCTGCAGGTATTGAACGTGGTGCAATTTTAGCCATGTATCATGCAGATGAAGCGATTATTGTGACCAACCCAGAAATTTCATCAGTACGTGACTCAGACCGTATTATTGGTATGCTTGATAGCAAAACCAAAAAAGTGAAAAATAACGAAGGTCGTATCCGCAAACATTTATGTATTACACGTTTCAACCCTGAACGTGCAGATAAACAAGAAATGTTGACGATTGATGACATTTCTAAAGATATTTTACGTGTCCCGACTTTAGGTGTTATTCCAGAATGCCCAAGCGTTCTACAAGCATCAAACGAAGGTAAACCTGTGATTTTGTTTACAGAATCAGAAGCAGGTCAAGCATATGATGATCTTGTAGCACGTTTCTTAGGTGAAGATCGCCCTTACCGTCACATTACAGTGAAACCAAAAGGTTGGTTAGCACGACTATTTGGAGCGTAAAATGGCAGGTTTTTGGAGTAAACTTTTCAGTAATGATGATAAACCTTCAAGCGCACAAACTGCGAAAGATCGTTTAAAAGTCATTGTTGCATCTGAAAATGGTTTAGGGAAACGCTTAAGCCAAGACAAGATTGATCAAATGAAAATAGAAATCATGCAAGTGGTCAATCGTTATGTCCGTGGTGTAGATGAACAGCACATTCAAATGTCTGTGCGTTCTGAAGCCAATATTGAAATGCTTGAAATGAATATCAATTTACCTGAAGAACGTTAATTTTATAATTGATTAGTCAAGTGAATTGAATCAGGGCAAAATGGCTTCCGTTATTTTGCCCTTTTTTATAGTTTTCCCTTTTTATAGATGGTTTTCATCAAATCTTTGCAAGAATCTGTATAAGCAATTACCTAAAAGATTCTTATAATTGTGAAAATCAAAACCCTATTTAAAATATTTTTAAGGAGATGCTGTTATGGCACTTTCACAGCCAGCAACGTTCAATGAAGAATGGTCAGACGAGCGTGTTTTTGCCTACTTAGAGCAACTACCTCCTGCTGATATTAATGCAGATTTTCATGTGTTATCACATGCATTTAAACACATGCGCCCTAATGACTATGAACGTCTTTTAACTCAGTTTAAAGCCAATGGTCGTGACATCAATGCAACCAATCCTGAAGGTCAACGTATTCATGATGTGATTGCGCAATACCCACGTCATAAAAATGAGTTTTTAGACGTTTTAGCTAAATTTGCTTAACCAATAAAGCACTCAATAAAAAACCTGCTAAAAAGCAGGTTTTTTATGTTTTAAGAATCACTTGCCAAAACACGTTAGACTAAAATTTCCCGTTTACCATTGGCACCTTGACCACTGACAATACCATTCTCTTCCATCTGATCGACAATACGTGCGGCACGGTTATAACCCAAGCTAAACTTACGTTGTAACGATGACACAGATACTTTGCGCGTTTCTAAAACAAAAGAAACACACTGATCATATAAAGCATCACGACTTGGATCACCATCGCCATCTTCAAAACCACGACTGGTTGGCTCTTCGTCAAATGGCGTTAAAATTTCATCGACATAATTTGGCTCGCCACGTTCACGCCACGCATCACAAATGCGGTTCACTTCATCATCTGAAATAAATGCACCATGCACACGCTCAGGCTCAATTTTACCAGGTCCAAGAAACAACATATCACCATGACCAAGCAAGTCTTCTGCACCACCTGCATCCAAAATAGTCCGTGAATCAATTTTACTGTTCACACGTAATGCGACACGAGTTGGAATATTGGCTTTGATCAGACCTGTAATGACATCTACCGATGGACGCTGTGTCGCAAGCAGTAAATGAATACCTGCTGCACGAGATTTTTGTGCCAAACGCGTAATCATTTCTTCCGCTTTTTTACCCACTTGCATGATCATGTCTGCAAATTCATCTGCCACAATCACAATAGACGGTAACGGTACCAAACGAGGCGCACGCTCACCAACAACAGAATCACTTGCTTTCCATGTCGGATCAATCAGGTCTTCACCACTGGCAATCGCCTCTTCAACCTTACGGTTATAGTCTGACAGTTTACGAATTTTAAGGAATGACATTAGCTTATAACGGCGTTCCATTTCATTGACACACCAATTCAGCGCATTTACAGCATCTTTCATATCCGTTACAACAGGGGTAAGCAAATGCGGAATATCATTATAATTTGCAAGTTCCAATTGCTTCGGATCAATCAAAATTAAACGTAATTGATCAGGAGTATATTTCAATAACATCGATAAAATCATTGAGTTTACCGCAACTGATTTACCTGAACCTGTTGTCCCTGCAACCAACATGTGCGGTGCTTTACCTAAGTCTGTAATCACGGGATTACCCGAAATATCTTTACCCATTGCCGTGGACAATATACTTGAAGGATCTAAAAATGCTGGCGTTTCCACCAACTCAATCAGACGCACCATTTCACGAGTACTGTTCGGTACTTCAATACCAATATAAGGTTTACCTGGAATGACTTCCACGACACGAACTGAAGCCATCGACATTGAACGTGCAAGGTCACGTGAAATATTGGTCACTTTTGACGCTTTAACACCCGCTGCTAAATCAAGCTCAAAACGTGTCACTACAGGGCCTGGTTGTGCTTCAACCACTTTTCCTTTGACATTAAATTCTTGCAATTTAATTTCAAGCAATTCAGATAATCGTGACAATTGCTCTTCGGTAAAGTTCACTTTTTTATTTGGATCAACTTTATCAAGCAATTCTAGACCGGGTAAGGTCGATAAACCACGGCGTTTTTGAGCCACTTGCATTGACAAGGACATTGGGCGTCCATGTGAATCGGTCAGTGGTGCATCGAGATCAAATTCCTCTGTATTTAAAGTGGTAGCTGAAACTTGATCTGTTGTTCCCTTCCACGCATCTCTAAATGCATCTTTGTCAGCGGAAATTTTTTGCTTTTCCTCATTAGACAAATTCGATGCAGATTCCACATCATTCATACCGTGTAAATGAGTTTGAATTTCAGCTTTCACTAATGGCGATGATTGCGCATAGCTACTTGTGGTTGTCGTGCGAACAGGTTGTTCTCGTTGCTGTAACTCTACATGCTGTTTTGGCTCAATTTTTACCGTTTCAGGTAAAACTGATGGATCTGAAAAATGAGTAGGCTCATCTGCAAGTGAAGCTAAATCATCTAGTTCAGATGCCAGTAAATCTTGTCGATGATGATTTTGTCCTGATGCTTGTGACAATTCCGAATGAAATAATTCAGATGCAACCACTGCTGTTTTTTGTGGATAAGGCTGATGAATATCGGTTGCCGTTTTTTCTGTAGGAACGACAGAAAGTAATTCATCAAAGACTTCATCATCATCCCAATCAATATTGGATGATGGCTTTTGTGCTTGTTGATGATTTAACTGCTCACTCAGCGATGGATGTGCTGGATTGTAAACCGATGTAGGTGTATCTTCTGCTTCACGTAATAAAGCATCTATTTCTTGTTTAGTATCTTTTTCTGAGTTTAATGCTTTCCAAACTTCACCCGTAGGTACAACACGTGGACTATCACTTCTAACTTGTTGTGCACGTGCCAATGCAACTTCTATTTCATCTTTGGGTTCTGATTGTAAATCGTGCTGATCATATTCATGATCCAACATATCATCGAACAGTTCCTCTGCCACACGTTCATGGCGTGCATCACGTATCTGTTGTTCTTGACCATCAATTTCAGTAAATTCAGGCGCAGCATCAACAGGTTGTGCCACCAGTATACTTTTTGTTGGAACTTGAACTTGAGCTACATTTTGTTTTTTAGCCACTGCTGTCCCTGTCGTTAAATCAAATGCTGATTCTTCTTCGGGCACATTTTTATAAAATAGATCTTGTAAATATGCAGGGGTCGCTTTAAGCGTTGCCCACGTTCTATTCCACTGAATACCAAATGCAAGCGTTGCCAATACTGTCAATAAAATCAATAAAAACAGCACTGCACCATAAATAGTGATGAGTTGAGAAAGACTTTCACCCAATTCATAACCAATGATACCACCTGATGCATTATCGAGCGTATCAGCAGGAACATTCCACAACAAATATAAAATTGTAGACAGCGTCAGTAAAATAAAAAACTGGGCTGCATAGCGAAATGGGCGACTGAGAAAACTATGTGGCCACCACAACTGAATCGCTTCAAGGAAGAAATACACAGGAATTAGTAGGCTTGCCCATCCGAGAAAGCCAAACAGCATATCTGCAATCCATGCACCCGTTACACCACTGGCATTGGATACTTGTAACGTATCACTAGAAATATGCATCCATCCTGGATCAAATGGTGTGTAAGTCACTGTCGCTAAAAACAGGAAAATACCAAATGAAATCAAGAATATCGTAATTATAAAGCGCTGTGCATAAACACTCGACACCGCAGTCATATGCTGTCCTGTAACCCATTGTTGATTAATATTCTTTTGTTGATGGTCAAAGCCATCTTAAACGCAGAAATGTTTGCAATATTATGCACATGTTCTTTCAAAAAAGATGCATACAAACTGAAGTATGTTGTTATCTTTATTGTATATAAGCACGATATAGCGCAATTCGATTTAGATGATCAATATTATCGACAGCAAACACACAACACTTCCACTCAGTTTCACGTATAATTTTCTCAAAATGTGTATTTCTGAAATAAAAAAGGATGCTGTACATGAGCGCTCGCCACTCACGTTTAATTATTTTAGGTTCTGGCCCTGCTGGATATAGTGCTGCAGTATATGCTGCTCGTGCTAACTTAAAACCGACACTGATTGCAGGTATGCAATTGGGTGGTCAACTCACCACAACCACTGAAGTGGACAACTGGCCGGGTGATCCTGAAGGTTTAACAGGTCCTGCACTGATGGAACGTATGCAAGCGCATGCAGAGCGTTTCGGTACAGAAATTTTATATGACCACATCAATGAAGTTGAACTGAATGTGCGTCCTTTTGTACTCAAAGGCGATATGGGCGATTACACCTGTGATGCATTGATTATTGCCACAGGTGCAACAGCACAATATTTAGGTCTTGAATCTGAACAAGCCTATATGGGTCAAGGCGTAAGCGCTTGTGCAACGTGTGATGGTTTCTTCTATAAGAACCAAAAAGTCATGGTTGTCGGTGGTGGTAATACTGCGGTTGAAGAAGCGCTTTATTTATCGAACATTGCTGAACACGTAACTTTGGTTCATCGCCGTGACAAATTGCGTTCTGAAAAAATCATTCAAGATCATTTATTTGAAAAAGTAAAAGAAGGCAAAATCAGCATCATTTGGAATCATGCAGTTGAAGAGGTTTTAGGTGAAGCGACTTCTGGTGTCACAGGTGTTCGTTTAAAATCAACTCAAGATGAATCGACTCAAAATGTTGATGTATCAGGTTTATTTATTGCCATTGGTCACAAACCAAACACAGCTATGTTTGAAGGTCAGCTTGAACTACGTAATGGCTATATCCAAGTTCAAAGTGGTACTGCTGGCAATGCAACAGCTACTTCTATTCCGGGTGTATTCGCCGCAGGCGATGTTGCAGATGATGTTTATCGCCAAGCAATTACTTCTGCGGGTTCAGGTTGTATGGCTGCGCTTGATGCAGACCGTTTCCTTGATAGTATTGAATAATTTTTTGTGATATAAATCACATTAACTAATATTTTTTCATAAAAAAATAACCGCCTACATGGCGGTTATTTTATTTTTGATTTATAACAGTTCTGCTCTCATCATAATTTTTAATACAGGGATCATAATGACAACAAATTGGACCGACGGCTATCAAACCGAAGTAAACTATACCTATGGTTATTACCGTGATTTAAGCCCAAATTATCAAAAATTTTGCTTATTATTAAATGGGGTCGATTGCCCAACAAGTACAGCGACACAAGCACATTGTGAGCTTGGCTTTGGTCAAGGCGTCAGTTTAAATATTCATGCTGCGGCATCTTTTGGACATTTCTTTGGTACCGATTTTAACCCTGCCCATGCAGGTCATGCCAATCAAATTGCTGAATATAGCCAAGCACCACATCATTTTTATGACGATAGCTTTGAAGAGCTGCTCAATAAAGACTTACCACAATTTGACTCGATCAGCCTACATGGTATTTGGAGTTGGATCAGTCATGAAAATCAAGGCATCATTCTCAAGTTTATTCGTAAATTTTTAAAACCAAATGGTATCGTTTATATCAGCTATAACTGCGTTACGGGTTGGGCTGCAAATATGCCGATCCGTGAGCTTTTCCACAGTCATTTTAAATTTAACAGCACAAGCACTAATCCCATTCAAAAAGTAAAGGATTCCCTTGCATTTTCAGAAGCACTATTAGAACAAGAGCCTAATTTTGCTAAACGTAATCCGAATGCATTGAACAAAGTTAAAGAATTACAAAAGCAAAATCCAAATTACTTAATTCATGAATATCTGAACCAAGATTGGCAATGTTTTTCCTTCCAACAAGTTGTACGAATTATGGAAGAAGCCAAACTTTCTTATGCAGGTTCAACTGATCTAAATACGCATTTGGATAATATTAATTTTTCAGCAGAGCATCAAAAATTTCTCAATCAAATTGATCATCCTGTTTTTAAAGAACAATGCCGAGATTATTTCGCCAATACACAATTCCGCAAAGACTTGTTTATTCGAGGTAAAAATAATTTAACTGCGCTTCAAACACAGGAACGACTCAGAAATACTGCTTTTGTATTACTGACATCTCCAGACGCCTTACCGAAAACCATTAATGGTTATTTAGGTGAGTTCAATATGATTCAAGACATTTATCAACCGCTTTCTGAACATTTCAAAAAATTGGATTATCCAGCCATTCTTTTATCTGACTTAGAAAAAGCATTACCTCAGCATAATTATGCTCAAGTACTCAATGCAATAGTCATTTTATGTCATCTTGGACATATGCAACCTTGCCAATCTGAACCAAGTGCTGAATTAATTCAGTATACACAACAGATCAATAAACATATTTTGCATCAAGCAAGTTTTCATGCAAATTATCAAGTGCTGGCAAGCCCTGTAACAGGTATAGGCATTCCAACTGATCATTTTTCACAACTCTTCTATCGTGCTCATTTTATCGATGGCTTAAAAAGTGCAAAACAACTTGCTCATTATGTACAAGATGTCTTGACCAAACTGGGTTGGTTGGTTTTGGATGAAGAGGGACAGACTGTTTCCGATTTGACTCAAAGTATTAAAGTTATTCAGAAAAAAGCAGAGTTATTTATCAATAGCGATAAATTAAAAATTGCCCGTCAATTACAGCTTTTTACTTAAGCCAATGAATATATTACTTAAACACTGAGCAACATCTACTCAGGCTTGGACTTTCTACAAACGGATCAGCTACTATAAAGCCTGATCCGTTTTCAAGGCTGAACCGTGACCACTCTCTCTCCTTCCATGTTTACTTTCCCCGATCCCATTGAAGCCGATCCCGATGAAGAAGGATTGATTTGTATTGGTGCCGATCTCGAACCATCAACACTGTATGAAGCCTATACACATGGTTTATTTCCATGGTTTTCAGAAGATGAACCAACCTGTTGGTGGAGCCCTGAACCTCGCTGTATTATTCGCCCTGAAGACTATCATCCGAGTAAGTCACTTATTCGTAACATGAAAAAGTTAGATTATCGCATAACGATTAATCATGCTTTTGAAGATGTGATTCGTTCATGTTCACTACCTCGTGCCTACGCAGATGAAACATGGATTTCGGAAGACATTATTCAAGGTTATTGTGCGTTGTTTAAAACGGGTTATGCTTATAGCGTCGAAGTTTGGGATCAAGACAAAATTGTTGGTGGTCTATATGGCGTCACTATTGGCAAAGGTTGTTTTGGTGAGTCAATGTTTAGCACCCAAACGGACGTATCAAAAATGGCTTTTTATGCATTAATGCTCATTGGACAAGAAAATCAATTGCCATGGATTGACTGTCAATTGGTCAATGACCATCTGTTAAGCCTCGGTGCGAGTACAATTTCTCGCCAAAACTACTTAAAATCGTTACAAGATGTTGTAAAACAGCCTGCTATAGATTGGAAAAGATATCAAGACCGTGTATTTTCAAGTAAAACAATAGCGTTAAATGCGCGTATGACGGATTGATAATATAAAAGAGGGACA
>CAXYZD010000058.1:0-15123 GCA_964293455.1 uncultured Acinetobacter sp.
CAATTATTATGACATTATTTCAATGAGTTATCTATTTTTGTCGTGTACAGAGCTATTTTTCATAATTTTAGGCGGCATTTTTGTATTTTTTTTATACATTTACAAATTCATAGATACACTGTGCATAAACTAAGCTTACCCATTATAAGAACAGTAGTTCAGGCAGGATAGCGATGAGCCAACAAATAGATACCCCACAATATCATCCACATGAAAAACGTAACCGTATTATGTCCATTGTCGGTGCTGCTTCAGGGAATTTAGTCGAATGGTTTGATTTTTATATTTATGCAGCATTTGCCATTTATTTTACCCACGCACTGACTGCTCCAGATATGTCAGATTCAACCAAAGCCATTTATGTATGGGGCATATTTGCAGCTAGCTTTTTTATGCGCCCGATTGGCAGTTGGCTCTTTGGATGGATTGGCGATACTTATGGTCGTAAGCAATCGATGGTGATTTCTATTTCCTTAATGGCAGTCAGTTCATTTTTATTTGCAGCATTGCCCACCTATGAACAAGCAGGAATGGCAGCCCCCTTTTGCCTTTTAGCAGTAAGACTACTACAAGGTCTGTCTGTTGGTGGTGAATACGGAACAGTTGCAACTTATATGAGCGAGGTTGCACTCAAAGGGCAACGCGGTTTTTATTCATCATTCCAGTATGTTACGCTCGCAGGTGGTCAACTTTTAGCAAGTGCATTGGGCGTTTTACTGCTTGCCCTCATGAGTAAAGAACAACTCATGGATGGCGGTTGGCGTATTCCATTTATCATTGGTGGTGTGGTTGCTCTTTTTTCATTATTTGCTCGTCGTCATTTAAAAGAAACCTTATCTAAAGATGAAGCTGCTAAAGAAGGTTCAGGCAGTTTAAGAGAATTGTTCAAAAATAATTGGCGCACTTTTTTATTGGTCGTTGGTTATACCTCCGCAGGCTCATTGTGCTTTTATCTCATTACCGTTTACTCAAAAACCTATATTACAAGCTTAGGTTTTGAGGACAAAACTGTCGGTTATATGATGACTTTTGCGCTCTTTGTCTTTATGTGTGTGCAGCCTTTATTCGGTATGCTTGCAGATCGCATCGGACGTCGAACATCAATGATGCTGTTTAGTATTTGTTGTGCAATCTTTATCTATCCCGTAATGGTGTTGGCAATGCCCTATTTCCACAACTCAGCCGTTATAGTGACGTTACTGTTAATTTTTCTGATGTTGTGTTTAAGTTTCTATACGTCTATCAGTGGTTTGGTCAAAGCGGAAATGTTCCCTTCACACATTCGTGCTTTAGGTGTAGGTTTTGCCTATGCTGTGGGGAATGCAATTTTTGGCGGTTCTGCTCCTGCTGTTGCACTTCAACTCAAAGACATCGGACATGAAAATACATTTTTCATCTATGTGGCAATCATGCTCATTATTTGTCTATTTTGTAGTATGCAATTACCCAAAGAACCTAAATATTTGCACCATGATCACTAACATCTCATCATTTGCTACTAAAACAAAAAAAGCCAATATAAATATTGGCTTTTTTTGTTTTAGTTCACTCTATTTTTTAAACCATTATCGCCCAATGCTCTTACATTCATTTGAACCTTCAAGACAAATTTGTGCAAAGCCAAGTGATTCAAAACCTGTTTTCATTGTGGAAATATTTTGATTTGGCAAGGCTTGTTCTGTCTGACCACCTTGACTCGCAGGCACACCTGACAAATTAAGTAGATCATTCGCCATCATTTTACCAATTTTATTATAACCACTACTGCTAAAATGTACGCCATCACTGCGCCCCAAACCTTGACCGATCCATTTTTTCATTGAACATGATCCGCCCATCGCTTGTTGCCAGTTCCAATATAAAGTATGCATCGACTGCGCCACTTGATATTGCATATTTTGAACCGCAGTCAATTTGACAGGTCGGCTGCCACATTCACCCACCGTATTCTTCAAACTTTCAGGGGCAGATACAATCATCACAGCCGTATTGGGGGATGCCTGACGAATTTTTTGAATTTTATCCATCAAGATACTTTTGGCTTGTTCAACATTCAAATTGTCGTTATATGCCTCATTAGTACCATAAGCCAAAATTACTAAATCGGGAGCAACGGCTGCAAGCTCATTGCGCCATTCGCTATTCCAATGATTCCAATTCGATAGTTCTGCACCATTAATGCCAAGTGCTGAAACAATGGCTCCGCCACCACTTGCATTTTCACCCCACCAACCGCCAATCGCTGAATTTGATACATTATTTGCCGTAATGGTAAATGGCAATACGGCAGTAAATTTAACCATTTTCCAACTGTTATTTTTTATAGGTGCTTCAATACTAAAGCGTTTACCTGTGGCATCAACAGCACTAAAAGCACCATCAGATGATGCTTGTCTCAAACTCACCATCATATTTTGTGGTGCTTGTGACTGCTTGGCTTTAATGGTCAGTGTTGCCCCTGAAAATTTTGGAACGGCAAGTAATCCACCTAAGCTATAATTTTCATTATGATTTGTACGACTTGAAATGGGTTGCCAGCCAGAATTATCATAACCATAAAGCTCAAGGCGTTGCCCTGCAAAATACATCGGCATGCCCCATCCCATCCCACCATTGCCCAAAGTACTTTGCAATTGTGTACGCATAACACCCGTCATTACATCTGCAGCTGTATGAGAATCGCCAAATTGGATGATATGTACTTTACGATTTTGAATTGCTGAGTTGAGTTTAGCCACATTCGGTTCATTAAAGTTGCTTAATTCATTGGCAGAACTTGTTTGAGCCATCACTGTGCACAGTACACTTGCCGATAGAATTTTGTTCATCATTTTCATTAAGTTACTCTATATTTATAAGATCATATAATGACTAAATTCATTTTTTTAAATAAATCACATAAATTTTACATTAAAATTTTAAATCAAAACGCCTTGCATCATGTTCATGAATCGTAAACACGGCAAGACGCTTTTTGTCAGTAAATTAATCTTTCGATCAGATCACTTTTAAGTATTGCAATACAACATCTGCAATCATTTTCTGACCTTCGCCTGAGAAATGAATACCATCAGCACTACGCATTTTAATTTGCTGACCATCTTTCACTAGATAATCACTATATGCATTATTTGTATTACCCATAATTTGACGAGAATCGATGGAGAAAGCTTTGTTTTTTTGTACTTCACTTGCAACAACCTGATTTAAATACACCATTTGGCGGTTTAATTCAGGTTTTTTCATATTTGGAGGCGAAATCCACATCACATTGACATTGTGTTTCTGTGCCATTTGAATAATGCCTGCAATACGTGAACGATATACATCTTCCCACTCAGGCGATTCAAATTTCAAATATTGCCCACCAGCAGGATTTGGCATATCCCAAGGATCATTTGGCCCAAGAAAAACCACCATCACTTTAATATTCGGATTTGATGAAATGGTATCTTGAATAGTTTTCGGCCAATCAAAGAATTTTGGATAAGATAAACCTGTACTTTGTTTACTCAAATTGACCGTTTTAATTTGGTACTTTTCAAGTAATGCTTTTTGTACATGCGGTGCAACACCCTGCATCATCGAATCGCCTGCAAAGAAAACCTGATCATTTTGTGTCAATGCAAATTGATTGATTAAACTTTGTTTTTCTTTTTCAGCTTCTTCTTTTGCTAGTTTAATTTTTTCTAATCGTAATTTTTCAGCTAAAAATGCTTTATGTTCAGGTGTATAAGCATAGTTTTGATTAAACTGGTCGACAATATTTTGATTAAAGCCACCCACCACCATTTTTGTAGCATCGTGCTGTGCATAAAATTGTACACCAATCTCTCCACCTTTCTGCCAAATACTCATACCATCAAGGATACGCAAAGGGCTTTCGGCATGGTAGGTTTGCTCATAATAGGCATTCACCGAATTTTGCATCACCCAAATGCCCACCACGGCACAGAGCACCAAACTAATTAAAGCATAGGTCATACCTCTATAATGGTCTGCACTGATCTGCTGTTCAGGCGTTTGATATTCTTCTTCCTGTTGAACGTCTACGACTGAGTCAACTGTATTAGAAGTTTGCATAGATAAACCCCGGAATCCCTGATGGAGCACAAATCAAAATCACCATAAATACAAGTAATAACGGCACAACAAGTATGTATTTAGGAAGCGATTGATAATTTATTTTTGATTGAATGAATGCTTGTTTTACAAATGGATAAATAATCCAACTGATTAAAAGTAACGCAAGTAAATACAATGGATTATTTGACCATTGCACATTGATGTAATTACTAAATAATGATTGGAATACTGCAATGGCTTCTTCAAATGTTTTGGCACGGAAAAATACAAAGCAGAAACAAACGAAGTTGATGGTTATAAATGTACCAATCACTTTACCCACAAGGCTCGATTTATACAGTGCATCACGCGCTTCTTTTGCAGTAACCTTAAATAAATACTGATATAACTTGTCCATACAATTGAGCAATACCAATGCCAAACCGTGGAACAAGCCCCATAAAAAGAAATTCCAACCTGAACCATGCCATACGCCCGATAACACCATGGCACTTAACAAGTTAAATTGAGTATGGGCAAAACCACCTCGACTACCACCCAATGGAATATAGATATAGTCACGAATCCATGTCGACAAACTAATATGCCAACGATCCCAAAAATCACGAATATTATGGGCAAGTAATGGTGCTTTAAAATTGACAGGCAAACGGAAACCGAGCAATAAACCAAATGCAATCATCATTTCGCTATAACCTGAAAAATCAAGGAATAGCTGTAAGGTATAGGCATAAATTGCAGCAAGAATTTCAAGGCTATGATATTGCATTGGATTTGCAAAAACAGGATTGACCCATTGATCGGCAAGCCAACTGGCAATCCACCATTTTTTGATCAATGCCAAAGCCAACAACAAAAATGCCAAACTTGGAAATAAAATACTACGAGGCTGAACTTGACGAATCTGCTCACTCATACCACACGGCTGATTTTGAATATCATCTAAACCTTTAGCGCTTTGTGCACGTGCAATAGGTCCTGCTGTAATGGTACAAAAAAATGAAAAGTGCAGTAATAAATCGGTAAATTTAAACGCAGGCACATCGACTTCTTGACGATGGCGACTGACCAAATAGCTAATCGCTTGAAATGAATAATAAGACAAACCTAAAGGTAATAATAAATTTGCCACCAAACCTGAACTGTCTAAATTCAAAATATTAAGTGCCGAACCAATTTCAGGTTTAAAAAAGTCGTAAAATTTAAAAATGACCAATTGGATCACGGTGCCAACCACACCGAAAATCAGAATTTTTTTACTCTGTTCTGGATAATGTTGCATTAACCAAGACAATAAGAAAATAAAACTGCTAAATCCAAAAAGAATAAACAGTGGAATGATCCCTGCCATCAAATAAACAACAGCATAACTTGCTATCGCTAAAAGTATATTTTGTATTTTTGGACTAAATCTAAAAGCCCAATAAATACAGAAAAAGGCAATAAATGCCAAGCTAAATTCTATTGATAAAAATGAAAACATCGTATTCTGATTGTACTAAGATCCCTGCGCGGCAATATACCACCGCAAAATGCAATTTAATATACATTTCTTAACAAAAACCTTATAAATCAGTCTGAAAAATATACTTATCGGTATTTTATTTTGTAATATTAAAAATCATTTTTATATCAATCATGCAATAGATTCAGCTTAATATGTTAGCCTGAGTCATACATGGCTTCAAGGACGTTGTCATTCATATTTAGGGAAAACTATGCGCCGCATGATACCAAGTTTACAATCTTTAATTTGTTTCGAGTCTGCTGCGAAACATCAAAGCTATACTCATGCAGCACAAGAACTTCACTTAACTCAAAGTGCAGTTTCAAGACAAATTCAACAACTTGAAGTATTTTTAGATTTAAGTTTGTTTAATCGGACACGTTATGGTGTTGAACTCACACATGCAGGTGAGCAATATTATAAAAATATAAAAAGCCACCTTTTAGGTATAGAACAACATACTTTAGATATTATGTCACATAAAGGTTTAGGTGGAACATTAAAACTTGGTGTAGTTCCAACATTTGCAACGTGTTGGTTACTGCCTAAATTGCATCATTTTAATGCCATGCATCCCGAAATTACCATTCATATTGAAACCAGTACAAAACCCTTTTTATTTAATGAAGCCATTTTTGATGCTGCCATTTATGCTGGTACACAACAACAAGTCGAACATTGGCCAGGTGTAGATACGCATTATTTAATGGATGAAGATTTAATTGCTGTATGTTCGCCCAAATTAATAGTCAAACACTTTCCACAGATGAACGTGGACAATGTGGATTTACTTGAATTATCAACGGAACAACTCTTACAACTTCCACTATTACAGCAAACAACCCGCCCTGAAATTTGGACTGAATGGTTTAAAACCAATCATATTTTTCATCCAAAACCACATAAAGGTCATCGACATGAACTTTTTTCAATGTTGGCTGTTGCCTCAAAACAAGCCATCGGAATGGCATTAATTCCACAAATTTTAATTGAATCTGAATTGCGCAACAAAGAATTGGTTATTGTGTCAAGAAATAAGTTGCTTGGTAGTCGTGCGTATTATCTCGTTCATGAAAATCACGACTCATCTCCCCTGATTAAAAAATTCATTGATTGGATTCAAAATGAATTAATTAAACATCCGTCATACAGTTTAGATCAAAATATGTCTGCTAAATTTTAAATTTACTGAATCTAAATGCACATAGGCATCACATCAGTCTGCTTATTTCTGATTTAATCACGCTTGAATGACATGAATAGCCATAAAAATAGACGGCTAAAAAATAAATTCTAGAATATATCGCTATTTTTAATATATTTTTTAGATTTGTAATCAAATTTACACTTGTTTGCACAAAATTCTAGTAAATTACACCTTATTGTAACAGAGCGTAAATTTAAATCCATGGTTGAATCTGCTCATTCAAGGACCGGACATAACAACAATACTGGACGGATTTATCCTCTGTGATAAAAGGAAACTTTATGGACTATCTCAACCCCACAGTCGTAACATTTATTTTTTATATTATCGTCATGGTATGCATTGGACTGTATGCATATAAAAAGACCACTGATTTCTCCGATTATATTTTGGGGGGACGCAGTCTCGGAAGTTTTGTCACTGCATTATCCGCAGGTGCTTCCGACATGAGCGGATGGTTACTGATGGGCTTACCCGGTGCAATTTATCTTTCAGGTTTATCTGAATCATGGATTGCTATTGGTTTAATCATTGGTGCATGGATCAACTGGTTTTTGGTTGCTGGACGCTTGCGTGTACATACCGAAATTCAGGGCAATGCACTCACCCTACCCGATTATTTCACCAGTCGTTTTGGCGACAAGAAAAAGATTTTACGCATCATTTCAGCAATGGTGATTTTAGTCTTTTTTGCCATTTACTGTGCCTCAGGCATGGTTGCAGGCGCACGTTTATTTGAAAGTATTTTTGGACTCAGCTACACCACTGCGCTTTGGCTTAGTGCGCTTGCGACCATTAGTTATGTGTGTATTGGTGGCTTCTTAGCGATTAGCTGGACAGATACTTTCCAAGCCGGTCTAATGATTTTTGCATTACTTCTTGCACCGATCATGACTTACTTAGCCTTGGGTGATACAACATCTGCGACACAACTGATTGAAACCGCTCGACCGCATGCCAGTAATTTATTTACCGGTGTGAGTGGCATTGCTATCATTTCCTCAATGGCATGGGGCTTAGGCTATTTTGGTCAACCACATATTCTCATTCGTTTTATGGCGGCTGACTCAGTACGCTCTATTCCTGCTGCCCGTAAAATTGGTATGGCTTGGATGATTTTATGTTTAGGTGGTGCAGTTGCTGTTGGTTATATCGGTATTGCATACTTCCATGTACACCCTGAACTCGCTGCCGTTGTCAAAGCAAATCCTGAAACTGTGTTTATGGAAGTGACTAAACTTTTGTTTAACCCTTGGATTGCAGGTGTCATTCTTGCAGCTATTTTAGCCGCAGTCATGAGTACCCTAAGCGCACAATTGTTGGTGTGTTCAACCACATTGACTGAAGATTTATACAAAGCATTTTTACGTAAAAATGCTTCGCAAAATGAATTGGTTTGGGTGGGGCGTTTAATGGTTTTAGCCATTTCAGTGCTTGCCATTGTGATTGCCATGAATCCTACAAGTAAAGTACTTGGTCTTGTGGCTTATGCATGGGCAGGTTTTGGTGCTGCATTTGGCCCATTGGTGATTTTATCTTTGATGTGGAAACGTATGACGCTCAATGGTGCTTTAGTCGGTATGATTGTTGGTGCAGTCACTGTCATTGCATGGAAAAACTATATGGGCGATTTAGGTCTATATGAAATTGTACCGGGCTTCATTTTATCGTTCATTAGCATCATTGTGGTGAGTTTAATGGGTAAAGAGCCTGATCAAGATGTGATTGAACGTTTTGAAAATGCTGAAAATATCTATAACCGCGAAATGCAAGACATGAAAAACTAAAATCGTTTAAACATGTTTTACAAAAAGGGCTTTATGCCCTTTTTGTTGTTTTTAAATTTACTTTTTTGACGCGGTTTTCAGCGTAGTTTTTAAATGAATATGCTGACTGTCTTTAATGACTTCCATGACAGGATAGCTCCTTGTTTCCTTTACTCCGGGTAACTGCCACAACACTTGTCCTGAAATATGCCTAAACTCAGTCATATCTTTACAGCGAATTTTCACTAAAAAATCAAAACCGCCACTAATCATATGACAAGCAATAATTTCAGGATATAAGACCACCGCTTCGGAAAATTCATCGAGTGCATTGGGTGTGGTTTTATCGAGTAATATTTCTACAAAAACTACAAAATTTGCACCAAGTAAATCAGGATTAAGCTTAGCTTCATAACCCAAAATAAAGCCATCTGCCGTCAATTTTTGCACTCGAGCGAGCACAGCGGTGGCAGATAAATTGACCGCTTCTGCCAATTTAATGTTGGATATTTTCCCATCATTTTGCAAGATATCTAAAATTTTGAGATCTATACGGTCTAGGGTCATAATTGAGGCTGTCATTTGAATTATTCTCTAAATATTAATCAAATTATAGTGAGTTATTCGGCTTTATTTCTGTAATGATAAATTAAATTAGGTAATCACCTCAACAAAAATATATTGTTCAGTCACAGGATGTTGGCCATGAATACAATTTCATCTGTAAGCACAGAAGCACTAAATTCAACTGCTTTTGAAAGCATTACCCCATTTCATCCTCATACTGAGTTCCAACATGCCATCAATACGGCATGGCGCCGTGCTGAACCAGAATGCATCGAAAATTTGCTTGAACATACCCAAATTGATGATGATCTTAATCAACATATTCATGATCTTGCATTCAATTTGGCGCATAGCTTACGCGAGCGCAAAAGCTCATCGGGCAAAGCAGGCATCGTACAAGGTTTATTACAAGAGTTTTCCCTGTCTTCTCAAGAAGGCATTGCTTTGATGTGTTTGGCTGAAGCCTTACTGCGTATTCCTGACAATGCCACACGTGACTTACTGATTAAAGATAAGATCAATCAAGGCAATTGGAAAGATCATTTGGGGCAAAGTAATTTGATGTTTGTCAATGCTGCGGCATGGGGCTTAATGCTCACTGGCAAACTGATGGAAACACCAAAACATCAAAGTTTATCGGGGATGCTGACTTCCCTTTTAGCACGTAGTGGGCGTGGTATTATTCGTAAAGCTGTTGATGCAGCAATGCGAATGATGGGCGAGCAATTTGTCACAGGTGAAACTATTGAAGAAGCGCTTGATCATGCCAAGCTACTTGAAGAAAAAGGTTTCCGCTATTCATACGATATGCTGGGTGAAGCAGCACTGACCGAATATGATGCCGACCGTTATTTGGCAGATTACACCCAAGCCATTCATACCATTGGTAAAGCCTCTGCCGATAAAGATGTTTATAGCGGTCCGGGTATTTCCATCAAATTATCTGCATTGCATCCACGTTATCAGCGCAGTCAAATTGCTCGTGTGCATGATGAGCTTTATCCTAAAATTCTCAATTTAGCTTTATTAGCAAAAAGTTATGATATTGGGCTGAATATTGATGCAGAAGAATCGGAGCGTCTTGAAATTTCATTAGAGCTTCTTGAACGCTTATGTTTTGAGCCTGCTTTGGCAGATTGGAAAGGCATTGGTTTTGTCATTCAAGCCTATCAAAAGCGTTGCTTCTATGTGGTTGATTATATTATTGACCTTGCAAAACGTAGCCAAAAACGCTTAATGATTCGTCTAGTTAAAGGTGCCTATTGGGACAGCGAAATTAAGAAAGCTCAGGTTGATGGCATGTCGGATTATCCTGTTTTTACCCGCAAAGTGCATACAGATTTGTCTTATATTGCTTGTGCCAAAAAACTGTTAGCTGCACCTGATTTGATTTACCCACAATTTGCAACGCACAATGCCCAGACCTTAGCAACCATTTATCAACTTGCGCAACCTGAAAAATATTATGTAGGACAGTATGAGTTCCAATGTCTACATGGCATGGGCGAACCCTTATATGATCAAGTGGTTGGCTCTATTGCCGATCAAAAATTAGGGATTCCCTGCCGTATTTATGCACCCGTTGGTACACATGAAACCTTACTTGCCTATTTGGTTCGTCGTTTACTCGAAAATGGTGCGAATACCTCTTTCGTCAACCGTATTGCCGATCAAACTGTGCAAATTGAAGCCCTGATTGAAGACCCCATTCATGAAATTCAACACACGGCGCAGCAAGTTGGTACTGTTGGAACGAAGCACCCTGCCATTCCTTTACCACATGATGTATTACAACCGATTCGTCAAAATTCAATTGGATTGGATTTAAGCAACGATGCAGAATTACAGCAGTTAAATCAATATGCTGAGCAATTTTCGAATCAACAATGGTCAAGCTATCCATTATTAGACAATTTTGATCTCCAACAATCCAATTTACAACCTCAGCCTGTTATCAATCCTGCGCATCATCAAGATATTGTCGGTTATGTCTATGAAGCTGAAAGCGATCAGGTCGATCTTGCACTGAATAATGCCGCGCGAGCCAATGCACTTTGGCAAAATACCCCTTCACAACAACGGGCGGAATGTCTATTCAAAGCAGCCGATTTGATGGAAGCTCGGATGCAAGAATTGATGGTTTTACTGTGCCGTGAAAGTGGTAAAACATGGTCAAATGGCATTGCTGAAGTGCGTGAAGCGGTTGATTTCCTGCGTTACTATGCAACTCAATTACACAATATGCAGGGCAAAACAGATGCCTTAGGCACTGTACTGTGTATTAGCCCATGGAATTTCCCACTGGCAATTTTTAGCGGGCAAATTGCCGCAGCACTTGCAGCAGGAAACTGCGTGATTGCGAAGCCTGCCGAGCAAACACCCATGATTGCTGCCGAAGCCGTGAAAATTTTATGGCAAGCTGGTATTCCACCCGCTGTATTGCAACTATTACCGGGACGTGGCGAAACAGTCGGCTCACAACTCAGCCAAGATGATCGTATTCATGCGGTGATGTTTACAGGCTCAACCGAAGTTGCCAAAATTTTACAACGAACTTTAGCAAAACGTTTAAGTCCACAAGGTTGCCCTATTCCGCTAATTGCTGAAACAGGTGGACAAAATGCCATGATTGTTGATTCATCGGCACTCACCGAACAAGTGGTGCTTGATGCTGTCAATTCTGCATTCGACAGCGCAGGTCAACGCTGTTCTGCCCTACGTGTTTTATGTGTGCAAAAAGATAATGCACCTGTCCTCATCAAAATGCTCAAAGGTGCGATGCAACAACTGAACTGTGGTAATCCTAAACTGTTAAATATCGATGTCGGCCCTGTAATTGATAGTGAAGCGCAAAAAAATATTGAAAATCATATTGAAAAAATGCGTCAGCAAGGTTATCCCGTGCATCAATTACAATTTGAAGCACAATATCAGCAGGATGATCAGTTCCATACACAAGGTACATTTGTATCGCCAACACTAATTGAGCTGCCCAATTTAAATGAGCTTAAACGTGAAGTGTTTGGCCCTGTCCTGCATGTCATCACCTACAAATATGGTGAGCTTGAAAAATTACTGCAACATATCAATGATAAAGGTTATGGTCTGACCATGGGCTTACATACCCGTATTGATGAAACCATTGATACAGTGATGCAACATGCCGAAGTCGGAAATCTATATATTAACCGTAATATTGTCGGTGCAGTTGTGGGTGTACAACCCTTTGGTGGCGAAGGTTTATCTGGTACAGGGCCGAAAGCTGGTGGGCCAATCTATATGCATAAACTGATGCAACATCACGCCTACACTCAAGTAAAGCCCTTTGGTACGATAGAATTACTGACAACAGTAACCGATTCAGCGCAATTGATCGCATTTAAAACATGGGCAAATCAACAATTTAAAAATGTTGATTTCAATCTAAGCACCGAAGCAAATCCTATTGGTTTATATACCTTACCGGGGCCAACAGGTGAAAGTAATCAGTATGCAATTGTGCCACGTAAAGTTATTTTATGTATGGCTGAGCAAGAACAATCGTTAATTCAACAATTTGCGAGTGTTTATACAATTGGAAGCACACCTGCTGTCCTACATGATGATATTATTATTTTAAAATATTTATCGACTATGCCTGAAACATTACGTAAAAGTATTCAAATCATTCAAAATATTGAAACGGATCATTTTGACGCTGTGTTATATCAAGGTGCTGAACAAAAATTGATGCAATTACAGCAATCTATTGTACAACGTCAAGGACCGATTATTGGAATTACCCATCTACAAGTTGGACAACCCGTACCGATGGATCGTTTAGTGATTGAAAGAGCGGTCAGTATCAATACCGCTGCGGCAGGTGGTAATGCAAGTTTGATGACACTACAAAGTTAACGTTGATACATATTTATTTTAAGACTTAGATACTGAGTTATTCCACGTCTATTTCAATGTTGAAATAGGCGTTTTTTATTAAAATAATAATCACTAAGTATTCATCTTATGTGAAAGTCGGATAAGAACGTTGAATTAATTCTTGTTTAAGTATCATTAAATCTTGCACATTTCCGGGATCAAAGCGCTCAATAAACCACGCACCATCTGCGGCATAACGCAATATACGTAAATTCAAATCAGCATCAGTGTGTTGATGTTGCTTTAAACGATCCGCTAACCACTTATTCCAAAGCTGACTAAAATTCTTATCAGAAATCAAAGTCATTGACAAGGTTGCCCACAATGAATTTACCCCAAAAGATTGATGGGTTAACGTCACTTCAATATATGCACGTGTAAAACAGCCATATTGCACTGTATCTTGGCAAATAAATCGGTCAATTTCCTGATCAAATTTGTATAAAACTTCATGTAACATAGTTTCAATTAAAATTTGTTTATTGGCAAAGTGATGAAACACACCGCCTTTGGTCACACCTGCAAATGTCGCAACGGCTTGAATGGAAACACTCGCTACACCTTTTTCTGCAGCAAGTTGCATTGCACCATCCAAAATACGCTGTCGAACCACATCTGGTTGCTTCTTACGCTGATATGCATTTTGCATGACCGATTCCATTAAATGCTCCACGCTAATCTTTTTCACTTCAATCTGTTTATTCTATCGTGTTGGCGCAACATAAACTCAATGCCCTGATGAATGTGAAAATAAATTAATCACCACCACACCCGATACAATTAAACCGATGCCAATCATCGCTGCTGGATCTAAACGCTGCTGAAAGACAAAATAGCCAATCAATGCCGTGAGGACAATTCCCACGCCTGCCCAAATGGCATAAGCAATACCCAAAGGAATCACTTTAATGACTTGTGACAGCAAGTAAAATGCAATGCTAAATAAAACGACAACAGCAAGAGATGGCCATAATTTGGTAAACCCTTCGGATTTAACTAAAAAAGTTGAGCCTGTCACTTCTGAAATAATCGCTAAGCCTAGTAATGAATAAGCGAAAAGTAAGCTGTTCATTCTCAATTCCATACAAATAAAGATACCAATCGGTAGGTATGTTATATTAATTGATTTATTTTTGCAATTTCAGTTTATTGTCCTGAAATACATCAATGTCTATTTATCACTCAACAGCAATAAAAATACCTTTAAAAACTTGGAAATGAATTGAAAAATCAGTCCATCACACCCATACATAAGACAACTCAAATATTCAAGACAGTCACCCAATGCTGGAGTATCATCAAATTTAACGATACTTCACATACCACATTGACGACGACAAATATAGATAAGGATGAAGGCATTATATGAATATTGCAGCAAACCCAGTAATTGAAGCGGATCAAACTGTATATTTAAAAGATTATCAAAAACCTATTTTTACAGTTGATTCTATTGATCTCAATATCCAAATCTATGCAGACCATACGCAAGTCGACAGTAAATTGGTGATGCAGCGTCAAACTGAAGGTGACTTGGTACTATTGGGTCGTGATCTTGAACTCAAATCGATTGCTGTTAATGGTCAAGTACTGTCTGAAAATGAATATCAACTCAATACAGAACAACTGCTCATTCAAAACGCCCCTGCCCATGCTGTTGTTGAAATTTCAGTGCTAATCCATCCTGAGTCGAATACGCAGCTCGAAGGTTTATATCAAGCAGCTGGCGATTTATTTGTCACTCAAAATGAGCCTGAAGGTTTCCGTAAAATTACTTTCTACCCTGACCGTCCTGATGTTTTATCGGTTTTTACCACACGTGTTGAAGCAGATAAAAAATTTCCTGTTTTACTTGCCAATGGCAACTTGATTGAAGCAGGTGAAACGGGTGAAAACCGTCACTATACCATTTGGCAAGATCCAACTAAAAAACCAGCTTATTTATTTGCCTGCGTGATTGGTGATTTGGCAGTACTGAAAGATCGATATACCACATCAGAAGGTCGTGACGTTGCACTTGAAATTTATGCCGAAGAAAAAGACATTCCAAAATGTCACATTGCGATGGAAGC
>CAXYZD010000059.1:0-14285 GCA_964293455.1 uncultured Acinetobacter sp.
CCATCGAAGCAGACGTAATCTTAGAATCTGGCGTTGTTGGCCGTGCATGTGCACCTTCTGGTGCTTCAACTGGTTCTCGTGAAGCTTTAGAACTTCGTGACGGTGATAAATCACGTTACTTAGGTAAAGGCGTTAAAACTGCTGTAAACAACGTAAACACACTGATCCGTGATGCTTTACTTGGTAAATCAGTATTTGAGCAAAAAGACATCGATAACACGATGATTGCTTTAGATGGTACTGAAAATAAAGAAAAATTAGGTGCGAATGCAACTTTAGCGGTGTCTTTAGCTGCTGCACGTGCTGCTGCTGATGAAAAGAAAACTCCACTTTTCCAATACATTGCAGACTTACGTGGTCAATCAATCTTGACTATGCCTGTACCAATGATGAACATCATCAACGGTGGTTCACATGCAGACAATAACGTAGATATTCAAGAGTTTATGATTGAGCCTGTGGGCTTTACATCATTCTCTGAAGCTTTACGTGCAGGCGCAGAAATTTTCCATTCTTTAAAATCAGTATTAAACAAAAAAGGTTTAAACACTGCTGTTGGTGATGAAGGTGGTTTTGCACCAAACCTTCGTTCTAACGAAGAAGCGATTACTGTAATTCTTGAAGCAATTGGTCATACTGGTTATAAAGCTGGTTCTGATATTATGCTTGCGCTTGACTGCGCATCTTCAGAATTCTACAAAAATGGTCAATATATTCTTGCAGGCGAAGGCAATAAAGCATTCACAAGCAATCAATTCTCTGACTATTTGGCAGGTCTTGCAAATCAATATCCAATTATCTCTATTGAAGATGGTTTGGATGAGTCGGATTGGGAAGGTTGGTCTTACCTAACTTCGATTCTTGGCGACAAGATTCAGTTAGTGGGCGACGATTTATTCGTTACAAACCCAAAAATCCTTCAACGTGGTATTGATGAGAAAGTGGGTAACTCGATCCTGATCAAATACAACCAAATTGGTACGTTGACTGAAACTTTAGATGCTATTTATCTTGCAAAAGCAAATGGTTACTCTACGGTAATTTCACACCGTTCAGGCGAAACTGAAGATTCTACAATTGCAGATTTGGCTGTTGGTACTGCTGCGGGTCAAATTAAAACGGGTTCACTTTGCCGTTCTGACCGTGTAGCGAAATATAACCAATTACTTCGTATTGAAGAATTAACGCATGCTGCTTACCGCGGTAAAGCGGAATTCAAAGGTTTAAATTAATTTTAATATCAATTGATTTAGATTGAAAAAACCACTTCTTTATTGCATTAAAGAAGTGGTTTTTTACGAGTTAAATTTTAAAAATAAAACTTAGATTTTTTAAATTGCTATGTGAAAATCGATCATTATTTTTATATTGCTTTAGATGATTCTACATTTGTGCAGAAAATATCATTTTGTCCAGATTTTGCATTTTTAACACAATTTAAAGTTCTTCATGCAAAAAAATTAAGGTATATTAGCCCCTTAATTTAATGCTGTTACATAAGACGAAAATTCATGTTAGAAGTCTTTAAAACTACTTCGAGTAAAGTCATTCTCAGTATTGCCGTGATTTTGACTGCTATACTCCAGTATCACTTTTGGTTAGGTGAGGGGGGTTATTTCCCTCATCAGGCTTTACTTCAGCAAGTGAAACAACAATCTGAAGTCAATGAAGAACTCAAAGAAAGAAATAGAATTCTCGCGGCTGAAGTGTATGATTTAAAAAATGGTGCGGAAGCCATTGAAGAACATGCTCGTTTGGATTTAGGCTTAATTAAGCCTCACGAAACATTTGTACAGATGAGTACCATTAGTACCCATTACAAACCTATTTATTCTGATAATACTGACGTAGATTTAAGAACCAATGAAGATGAACTACCTCCTGAACAACCGTAAATTATGGGCAGTGATTCCTGCGGCAGGTTCAGGCAGTCGTTTTTCAAAAACAGAATTAAAACAATATCAAATGATTGGCGGTAAAACTGTCCTTGAACATACCGTTTCTCGCTTGACGCAATTGCCCTTGGCAGGTTATGTCTTGGCAATTGGTTCAGATGATCATTTTGCAGTAACACTTCCTTTGGTTCAGTCTGAAAAAGCACATTTTTGTCAGGGTGGTCAAGAGCGTGTTCATTCTGTTTTGAATGCTTTGCACTCTTTAAAAGCCTTTGCTGCGCCTGATGATTTGGTTTTTGTGCATGATGCTGCTCGTCCATGCGTGACTTTGGAATGTTTGGAAAACTTGGTTGAAATGGCTATAACGGAAAATTGTAGTGCAATTTTAGCCATTCCTGTCCGAGATACTTTGAAGCGTGTGCATTCGCATGAAATTAAGCAAACAGTCAGTCGTGAGCAGTTATGGCAAGCACAAACACCGCAAATATCAACCTTTGCAACATTGACTCAAGCCATCGAACGGGCATTGTCTGCCGATATTGCCATTACAGATGAAGCGAGCGCACTTGAATATGTGGGTGAAAAAGTAAAAGTAGTTGCAGGTCGTTCAGATAATTTAAAAATAACGTATCCTGATGACTTAGAACTCGCAAAATTAATTTTGAGCGTACAACAAAAAGTTGAATAATTCGTCATTACACTATGTTTTCACTTTTGATTTAACTCTATAATTTCGCATTCGAATGACAAAGTAAAAGATGTATAAATGATACCTACTCAGCAGTATCGTTTTTTAAGGCGATCTTTGCGTGATGGACGCAGTCTTAATGAACAAACCTCCCGATGGGATAAATTGCATCTCGATCCATGGTTGCTGTTGTTTCTGATCATTAATGCTGCTGTTGGCTTGCTGATGGTTTATAGCGCATCCAATGAAGATATGTCTATGGTTATGCGCCAAGGCATTAGTTTTGCGGTGGGTTTTGCACTCATGTTTGCTTGCGCACAAGTCCCGCCTAAGGTCTATCAGGCAGTGAGTCCATGGTTTTATTTTATTGCTATTTTATTGCTGATTTTGGTTTTATTGGTTGGTGATGTCCGCTTAGGTGCAAAACGCTGGTTGACCATTCCGGGTATTGGCAGTATGCAACCGAGTGAGTTTATGAAGTTTGCTATGCCTTTGATGATGGCTTGGTATTTCTCTCGACAACCTCTACCGCCTAAATTTAAGCATATTGTTGTTGCATTGATCATCATGGTTGTACCATTTGTTCTCGCATTACTGCAACCTGACCTTGCAATTGGGATTATCATTGGTGGCGTATTTGCATTATTCCTTAGTGGTATGTCATGGAAACTGATTGCTGGAGCAATGGCCGCTTTGGCTGTGTCATTCCCGATTATTTGGACATTTGTGCTACAAACCTATCAAAAAAAACGTATTTTGACTTTATTTGATCCTGAATCGGATGCACTCGGTGCAGGTTGGAATATTATTCAGTCTAAAATTGCCATTGGCTCAGGCGGTATCTTTGGTAAAGGCTTTTTAGAAGGCACACAGTCACAATTGGGTTATTTGCCAGAGCATCATACGGACTTTATTATGTCGACTTATGCCGAAGAGTTTGGCTTTGTTGGTGTCTTTTTCTTATTTAGTCTATATGCAGCCATTATTTTCCGTTGCATGACAATTAGTTTAAATTGCTTTCATAACTATGGTCGATTGCTTGCTGGAACCATTGGTCTATCATTATTTTTCTTTGTTTTCGTCAATTCGGGGATGGTTGCAGGGATTCTACCGGTCACAGGTGATCCATTACCACTGATGAGTTATGGTGGTACAGCCGTTATTGCATTGCTTGCAAGTTTTGGTATTGTGATGTCTATTCATACGCATAAATAAAATCGTATTTTTAGCTTTAAAAAGGATAATTAATTTTTGTAATTATCCTTTTTTTTATGCCAACTGATTTGTCATATGTTAAAAAAATGTAGTCATCATCGAATATATTTTTGATGTATCTTCAGTTGTGATGCTGTGTATTTTGATGATTTAAGCACTTGAAAAGTCATTTTTTTCGTCATACATTAAATCAACTATAAATAAATTTATTAAAATACATTCTATTTATTTATAGATTGAAAAATTCATTCTCACGATAATAATTAGGTCAAATCATTATGCATATTGTCATTCTTGGAGCAGGTGTTATTGGTACAACCTCAGCCTATTATCTTAGACAAGCAGGGCATGAGGTGACCGTTATTGACCGACAGCCCAATGTCGCTTTAGAGACTAGTTTTGCCAATGCTGGACAAATATCACCGGGTTATGCATCACCATGGGCAGCACCAGGTATTCCACTCAAAGCTTTTAAATGGATGTTCCAACCGCATTCACCTTTAGCGATTAGACTCACTGGTGATATGTATCAATATCAATGGATGATTCGCATGTTGGCGGAATGTAATAGCAATCGTTATCACATCAATAAAGAACGAATGGTACGTTTGTCTGAGTATAGTCGTGATTGTTTGGATGAGTTGCGTGCGGAAACCGGTATTCATTTTGATGAACGTCAGTTAGGAACGTTGCAGTTATTTCGTAAACAAGAGCAACTTGATGTTGCAGGTAAAGATACCGAAGTTTTAAAAGAAGAAGGTGTACCTTATGAGTTATTGGATAAGCAAGGTGTGATTGGTGTTGAACCTGCGCTTGCTGGTGCGACTGTTGATTTTGTTGGTGGGCTAAGATTACCGAATGATCAAACGGGCGATTGTCAAAAATTTACCACAGAACTCGCTGAATTGGCGATCAATCAAGGTGTAAATTTTCTGTTTAATACAGTAATTGAAAGCATTGAAAAAGATGCAGATCAAATTTCTGCAATCGTGCTCAGTGATGGTTCAAAAATTAAAGGCGATGCCTATGTGATGGCACTCGGCAGTTATAGCCATGATATGTTGCAACATTTAGATATTGAAGCGCCAGTATATCCTCTAAAAGGCTATTCAATTACCACCAAAATTATTGATCCTGCCATGTCACCTGTATCTACGATTTTGGATGAGTCTTATAAAATTGCAGTGACACGTTTTGATGATCGTATTCGTGTTGGAGGGATGGCGGAATTAAATGGTTTTGATCGTTCCTTGAAATCGAGTCGTGAAAATACCTTGTTGATGGTGTTGCAGCAATTATTCCCGAAAGCGAGCGATGTATCCGATGCACATTTTTGGACAGGTTTAAGACCAGCGACACCAGATGGAACGCCTATTGTTGGGAAAACCAAGTATAAAAATTTATATACCAACACAGGGCATGGCACTTTAGGTTGGACAATGTCGTGTGGTTCTGCAAAATTATTGTCGGATATTATTTCAGGGACGAAACCACAAATTGAATACGATGATTTGAATGTATTTCGTTATAATTCGGTCAGTCATTAAGTTTTTCTATTTAAATAAAATATTGTACAGGTTGAATCAGCTGAAAAATTAGTAATTGCAATAAGTGAATTCAATAACGTGCACAAGAATGTACTAGATTAGGAAAGTGATCTTAAATATATCTATTTTTTGAAAGTGGCATATACATTGCTTAATTATAAATAGACAAATAAAACATTATTGCAGGAGAGAGGTCTTCTGTAGATCCGCCGAAGGAGCAACGACCCCGGAAACTCTCAGGCAAAAGGACTGTAATAATTTTTAAACTCTGGAGAGAAGTCACTGAATTTATAAGTAAAAAAGTGACTCACCGAAGGGGATGGTCATCAATAAATGGTTTATTGATTGATCGAAGCTCTCAGGTACAAAAGACAGATGGGGCATACATAAAAAATGCAAATAATGATGCATTTTAAAGGAGTATGCTTATGTGTCATATCGTGATTATTGGTTCGGGGATTACAGGTGTAACTTCTGCCTATGAGCTTTCTCAATTGGGTTATAAAGTTACTGTTATTGATAAACATCTATTTCCTGCAATGGAAACCTCATTTGCCAATGGTGGACAGTTGTCTGCCTGTAATGCCGAAGTATGGAATCAAAAATCCACCGTATTGAAAGGCATTAAGTGGATGGCAAATAAAAATGCACCACTTTTGCTCAATCCATCTTTTGACTTGCACAAATATGCTTGGTTAGTCGAATTTCTCGGCAATATTAAACATTACGAAACCAATACCCAAGATACGGTCAAAATGGCATTACTTGCACGGGAGAGATTGTTCAATATTGCGGAACAAGAAGGGATTGATTTTGATCTCGAAAAACGTGGGATTTTACATTTTTACCACTCCGAATATGATTATAAAATTGCGACTGATGTGAATAGTCTTTTATGTAAAGGTGGTTTAGAACGCCATGCAGTCACACCAGAAGAAATTAAAAATATAGAGCCATCATTAAGAGGTGAATATTATGGTGGTTTTTATTGCCCAGCAGATGCGACAGGTGATATTCATAAATTTACTACTGGGCTTGCCAAAGCCACTGAAAAATATGGTGTAAAATATCTTTTTGGTATGGAAGTGGTAAATGTTGAGCACACCACCAATGGCGTGAATATTCAATATCATCCAAGCGTTGAAAATGTCGGGGGTATCGAACAATCTGTCACATTAGAAAGTCTACAAGCCGATGCCGTAGTGGTTTGTGGTGGTGTTGGAAGTTATCATTTAGCGAATCAATTGGGTGATCGAGTTAATGTCTATCCTGTTAAAGGTTACTCAATCACTGTACAACTTGACGATGAAAAAAGTGTGAATGGTGCGCCGTGGGTCAGTCTGCTCGATGAAAGTGCAAAAATTGTGACCTCTCGTTTAGGTAAAGATCGTTTACGCATTGCAGGTACAGCGGAGTTTAATGGCTATAACCGTGATATTCGTTCTGACAGAATTCAGCCTTTGACTGATTGGGTTAATAAAAACTTTGATATTTCAACGGAGCATTGTGTGCCTTGGGCAGGTTTGCGTCCAATGATGCCCAATATGATGCCTGTAGTCAGACGTGGAAAACGTGAACGTGTATTTTATAATACAGGGCATGGGCATTTGGGTTGGACATTATCTGCTGCCACTGCCGTGATGATTAGTCAGGAAATTGCCACAGCGCATCCAGTATAAGTTTTTCAGTGTAATCAAGTCCCATCAGCATGAATTCACTTTATACTAATGGTTTTATTTTTGTGAATGTCAGAACTCACAGCGTTTAGGATATTGTTTCTGATCACTTAAATAATCTTGTATATATTGATTTAGTTATTGTTTAAAGCGTTGTATTTCCTCTAATACGATCAAAAACTTTATTTTTTCAAATTCTTCAGGTTTAATGGTTTCAGTGGTATTAAGCTTAAATTTTCGGAGATATTGAAGCGCTTTAACCCTCAATTGGTATTGAGTTACTTGGATTGAGAATAAAGGAACAGTATTCCTTTATTCTCAATTTTTTATTTTATATGTGCTTAATTTTTAAAGACGCGTGAAAATTTCTTCTTTATTTAAACGTGATTTAGGCAGTTTTGCATTGAAATCTACATCACTGCGATAACCTAAAGTCATAATTACAGAAGGAATTAAGCCTTGTGCAATCAAGTCTAATTCTTCAGTAATGATTTCTTCATCAAAACCACCAATCGGTGTAGCATCAATGCCTTCAATTCCTGCAGCGAGCAGCATTTGACCGAGTGCAATAAAGGTTTGGTTTTCTGCCCAACGCTGAATATCGCCTTTTTCATTACGGTAATAATCGACATAGCCTGTACGACCATCTTTTTGCCCTTGTTTGGCTGCGGCATCTTTAAAGCGACCACTTTTATCATCTTGATTCAATAAATTTTCTAAATGATCTTCGGTAATATCAGCTTTGGTGCAAAACAAAATAGTATGTGAAGAATCCAATACTTTGGGAGCGTTATAAGCGTATTTCCCAATCAATGACTTTGCAAGGCGTTGTTTGGCTGCATCATTATCCGCAACAAAAAAATGCCATGGTTGAATATTGATGGATGAGGGTGCTAAACGGAGAATTTCAAGTAAGCGTTCAAATTGTTCTTGTGGAATTTTTTTTGAAGCATCGTAGGCTTTGGTCGTGTAGCGGTTTTTTGAAATGTTGAGTAAGTCCATTTTTCAGCTCCAAGAATTCAGGCTATTATCTTAGCTTATTTTGAATCATTAGGGCATTGATGGTGTTAAAAATTGAATGAAATGTATAATTTATAGTTGCCTAATCCAAAATTTTAGACAAGGCAACATGATGATTTTTATATTTAAATAAGCAACGTTTTAGTAAGCATAATTTAGATCGGTATATTTATCTAAAGACATCGCAACGTGGCTGTTAATAAACTCACGAATGTCTTGTGGTGTCATCGCTTGACCTTGTTTTGTAATGATATGTTCAGCAGGTGTTTGACCTTCAGCTGTAATACGATAAACAAAATTACGTGCGATGCTGTAGTTTGAATCTTTTAAAACAATACTTGTAGTGTAAATATAGCGATGTTCAAAGTTAAGATCTGTATTAGAAAAGATGAACTGTTCAAAAAGTTTCAGAGATGCACCTTCTTCGATCGCCTGAATCTCTTCAATAATGCTGCTGTCTAAATGAATATCGTAGCGTTCAGAAATCGCTTGCCCATCAATGAGTAAGGATACTTTTTCATTCTCATGGTCAATTACAGTAATATTGCTAAAATTAGACATTAAAAATTCATCCTCATAAATTATTCAATGAATAATAGCAAAAATTGCAGATCAATCCTGAGAGAGTCGAATGAACATTGAACAATTACGCTACTGATAAAAATATTGATCAATGTGTGACGTTAAACTAAGTGATTTTCCATTGGACGAGCCTATAATTTGCATTTTCATCCACTTCTAAAATCATCGCTTCAGAAGTTTTTTCACGCCAATCGCCTAAAACAATTCTAGGTTTACCATTAACATCATGAATCATCGGTTTATGTGTATGCCCATGAATCAGCACATCAACATTTTTTAAAGCCTTTTCAACGGCATGTTGATTAACATCCATGATTTCGTAAGTTTTATTTTTTTGAGATGCATGGCTTTTTTTACGGAAACCATTGGCGAGTTTGTGTCTAAAAGAAAGTGGTGTACTTTTTAAAATACCCAAAAGAATCGGATTACGAATGATTTTTTTAAAGCGTTGATAAGACACATCATCGGTACACAATGCATCGCCGTGTTCAATTCTAAATTTTTTATTGGCAATATTCAGTGTGAATTCATCAGGAAGTAACGTCCCATTGCACTGATTTAAGAATTTTTGACCAAGTGCAAAATCACGATTACCAACCAGAAAAGAAACTTGATTACCCGCTTGGGTGAATTGTTTTAAATGTTCAATGATTTCAGAAAGCCATGGAGCAGTGTAGTCATCTCCAATCCATGCATTGAACCAATCACCTAAGATATAGAGATGAATCGGTTTTTTGGTAGCGTTATTTTTATATTGCTCAAGTAAATCCAAAAACCCCCGAACGAGTCGAGGGTGATCAGGTGACAAATGTAAATCGGCGATAAACAGATGGATCACTTAGTTTCCTTTATTAAAATCTCCCTTACGGAGCAATGCTCCTCACCCATCTTTACGAAAGAGGGATTTTCCACCCATTTATACTTGGGCTTTTACTCCCCCCTTTATTAAAGGAGCTTGAGTAGCAGTACTACTCAGGGAGGATTTAAAATTACTCAGAAATGATCTTAGCAGATTCAATCACAACATTTTCTAAAGGAACATCAGCATGGTAACCACGGTTACCTGTACGAACGCCTTTAATTTCGTTGACGATGTCTAGACCTTCAGTCACTTTACCAAATACTGCATAACCCCAACCTTGCGCATTTTTACCTGAGTGATTAAGGAATGCATTGTTGCCTACGTTAATGAAAAATTGAGCAGACGCAGAGTGAGGTGCTTGAGTACGTGCCATTGCAACTGTACCCAAATCATTGGTTAAGCCATTGTCAGCTTCGTTTTCAATAGAATCACGTGTTGCTTTTTCTTTGAAGTTTTCGTCCATGCCACCGCCTTGGACCATGAAACCATCAATAACACGGTGAAAAATAACGCCATCATAAAAACCATCACGAACGTATTCTAAAAAGTTAGCTACCGTTATGGGTGCTTTTTCAGAATTTAATTCAAGAACAATACGTCCTTTATTGGTGTTTAATTCGACTTGAGGAAAACTCATTCTATAATCTCCTGATCATGACTGAAAAAGCCATGGGTTTTTGGTTGAGAGAAGCATAAGCAAACTGTAAACTACAAGGCAAGCAAAAATGCAGATTTCTTGTGTCTATAGATTCAGAAATGCATTTTTATTATCCTATTTTATCTTAAAGAAGTGATTTATCAACTATGAAGCCAAATGATGTTGTTTCAGACCTGCCGAAGAACCCGACAACCAATACCGCACCTGTCGATGCTGCGCAGCAAGAACAACAGGCAGGCTTGGACTTTATTCGTCAGGTAATCACTGAAGATATTGGTGCAGGACGCGTATCATCTATTGTGACACGCTTCCCACCAGAACCGAATGGTTATCTACATATTGGTCACGTAAAAGCCATCTGCTTGAACTTTGGTATTGCAGATGAATATCAAGGTCTATGTAACCTTCGTTTTGACGATACCAATCCTGATGCAGAAGAACAGGAGTATGTTGATGGTATTGCTAACGATGTAAAATGGTTAGGTTTTGAATGGAATGGTGAACCACGCTATGCATCAAGCTACTTTGATCAACTGCATGCTTGGGCAATCCAACTGATTAAACAAGGCGATGCATATGTAGATTTGCAATCGGCAGACGAAATTCGTTTAAACCGCGGTAATTTTGTTGAGCTCGGTAAAAACTCACCTTATCGCGATGCGAGTATTGAAGAAAACCTTGAACGTTTTGAACACATGAACAATGGTATTTTGGGCGAAGGCAAAGCTGTATTGCGTGCTAAAGTGGATATGGCATCACCAAATGTTCATATGCGTGATCCTATTTTGTATCGTGTACTGCATTCTGAACATCATCAAACAGGTGATAAGTGGAAAATGTACCCGATGTATGATTATGCACATCCATTGTCAGATGCGATTGAAGGTATTACACACTCACTTTGTACATTAGAATTCCAAGATCACCGTCCGTTCTATGACTGGATCGTGGAAAAAGTTAAATCACCAGCAGTTCCGCATCAGTATGAGTCTAGTCGTTTAAATATTGACTATACGATTACCTCTAAACGTAAATTACGTAAATTGGTTGAAGGCAATCATGTCAATGGTTGGGATGACCCTCGTATGCCAACTGTTGTCGGTATGCGCCGCCGTGGCTTTACCCCTGAAGGTTTACGTGATTTCTGTAAACGTGTAGGCGTATCGAAGACAGATGGTATTGTTGATGTAGCAATGCTTGAATTCTGTATTCGCCAATCTCTTGAAAATACTGCTGCCCGTGGTATGGCAGTATTGAATCCACTAAAAGTAACATTAACGAACTTACCTGAAGCGATGGACTTGGTTCATTCTCGTCATCCAAATGTTGATATGGGCGATCGTATTATTCCGTTAACTTCAGAAATTTACATTGACCGTAAAGACTTTGAAGAAGTGCCACCAAAAGGCTTTAAACGTTTGATTCCTGAAGGTGAAGTACGTTTACGTCATGCTTATGTGATCAAATGCGATGAAGTGATTAAAGATGCCAATGGTGAAGTGGTTGAGCTGAAATGTTCAATTGATCCTGAAACTTTAGGTAAAAATCCTGAAGGTCGTAAAGTCAAAGGTGTTGTGCATTGGGTTTCTGCAACGAAGGGTATTCCTGCGGAAGTTCGCATTTATGATCGTTTGTTTACTGAAGCGGCACCTGATGCAGATGATGATTTCCTTGCCAATTTGAATCCTGACTCATTACAAGTGATTCAAGCGGTGATAGAGCCTGCATTGGCACAAGCAAAACCTGAAGATCGTTTCCAATTTGAGCGAGAAGGGTATTTCGTTGCTGATCAATATGATCATACAAGCGATAAACCAGTGTTTAACCGTATTTTAGATTTGAAAGATAGCTTTAAACCGGGTAAGTAATCTGGGGGTAAGATTGAATTTCAAAGCTTAATTTAAGACCCTCATCTTCGGATGGGGGTTTTTATATGGATAGATAAGTATTATTTTTATGATTAAAATAGCCTAAGCATATTTATCTATTTTTAAATCAAAACCAAATATACAATTTAAAAAAATAATTTAGAAAAGGGTAATCAAATAAAATAAATATTATTTTTTATGTTCTTGCTTTTTAAGCATAATATACGTTGGTAAATGCATTTTACGTTGTGTGCGTAATTTAACTTTAATATACCAAACCAAGGCAAAAGCAGTCGTTGCAATGGTCAGAAATAAACCATTCATATAACTCATAATTGAACTGACATAGCCAATAGTGGTGAGCCTATTCATCATTTTGACCACTTGAGGGCTACTTTCAACGCCTGTAATTGCCCAACTACACAAATGTTCGCAGTTATTAATAATCAGGTGATAGTGGTTTTCATTCATTCGAGAACGCATACGGCGTACAGCAGCACGACCTTTAAATTTAGGCTGATCATAAGCATGAATAAGAATGGACTTTCCACGAGAAAATTTTTCGATGGTGGTAATTTTTATAGGTTCTTTCTTAAATAAATGTGCAAAACCAGAATAATGGATGACACGACCTCGTCCAGCATAAATACCGTGGTGACTATATCCAAAATTTTTGACAATCAGGTGGCTGCCAAGTCTGTATTTCTCTAAACGTTTTTGCATAAATCCTATATATTCCAATAAAGGTACATCTGTATTTTATTGAAAGGGTGATTTGATTATACCGAAAAATTGAAAAGTCGGTAGCCTGAAAAATGTTAATGATTTTATTTTAATCTAATATTTTTGATAGTTTAAAATTTAGGACTTTAAGTGATTAGACACGTAAATTTGAATGTATGAAAATGATGATCGACAATACTATGACAAAGCTTCATCTGATTATCATAAAAATATTATTCCTTTCAATATGTTCTATACATACAAATATTACTAGAGAGTTCCACTGTTATTTTTTGTAGATTCTTTGTCATTTTGTTGAGCTTAATATGTATTTGATCGTCATAGATAGGATGAAACTTTTAAAACAATGCTAAAATAATCAAGAAGATGGCTATTTTATTGTTCTAGTTATTCATAAAGTTGAGTTGTTTTATATGAACGTTGCAATTATGCAACATATCGTTTTATGAATAACAGTGCATTAAAATCATGGATGTATAAACTAAACAATATTCTAAGTGAGATAAAAATATGAACTTCAAGTCTTTAGCATTAGGTTTCGCAGTTACTTCTATCGCAACAATCAGTGTTGCAAAACCTGTAGATTACACAATTGATCCAACACATACAGCGACAGTATTTACTTGGAATCATTTTGGTTTTTCTACACCATCTGCAAACTTTAGTGATATTCAAGGGACAATTTCAGTCGACAATGCAAAACCTGCCAACTCAGCTGTAAATGTGACGATTCCATTGTCTAGTTTGAATACAAATGTAAAAGCACTTGATGAGCATTTGAAAAATGCTGATTTTTTTGATGCTGAAAAATATCCAAATATCACATTTAAAAGTACAAAAGTACAAGCAGTAGGTAACAATAAATACAAGATTACGGGTAATTTAACCGTGAAGAATGTAACGAAACCTGTTGTATTGGATGCGGTATTAAATAAACAAGGCGTTCATCCTATGACTAAAGCTGAATCAATTGGCTTCAATGCAACAACATCGTTTGATCGTTCGGCATTTGGTGTAGGCGCATATGTGCCAAATGTAGGTGATAAGATCACTGTAAATATTACTACTGAAGCATCTGTTCCTGCTGTAAAGTAAATATATCAAAAACTTAATGTTTTAAATAACCGTCCATATGGGCGGTTTTTTTCATGTGTAAGGGACACAAAATTCTTTTAATTTTTAAAGATTTTGCAGTAATATTGCTATTATAAAAAAATATCTATACCAAATCTGCACCAAAAAAATTATAAAAATACCCAAAGTAATACAGCATGGCTCCATCTTTGGAATGACCGTGACATATGACAAAAAACGATATTCAGCCACAATAGATACAGCTAAAGAATGTGAGCGTGGAACAACTTAAAAATGACTAGAATTAAAATCTAGATGAATTTTTCTTAATAAACTGGATTGCATTCTTGAGAATTGTGAACTTATTAATCAGCAAAAAAGATAATTTTTGAAATCATGCTAAATAATTAGCTACGCAGTTTAAAAATTAACTTTCATAAAAAACAACAGTGTTGC
>CAXYZD010000060.1:0-14010 GCA_964293455.1 uncultured Acinetobacter sp.
AATTATTGTGACATTATTTCAATGAGTTATCTATTTTTGTCGTGTACAGAGAAGTTTAAGTTAAGTTGTTGTTTTTATCTGAAAATATATACAAAAACTATTTTAAAGTTAAAAAATTCATCTAGAATGTGAAGTACATGGCGTAACTTTGTATTAAAGTTGTAATGGGGTGGATTTTTGAATCAAAATTTAAAAGAAGTAGAGTGGGCATTACCCTCAGGACTTTGGCAAAAAGAAGAATCTACTGGATTCAAATTAAAAAGCCGTGGAAACATTACTGTTTCAAATAAGATTGTTCAAATAAAGCAATTTTTGAACTTACCCTATAGTCAAAATAATGAATTTTTTCCACCTGAATTTAAGTTTCATCCAGATACAGGCGTAGAGTTAATACCTGCAAAAGAAATATTACAGAATAATTATTGGCTTGGTGCATATGGAAATCGTGTGAGTGAGTTAACTCAAGATACGGTTGAAAATGGATTGCAGTTATGTTCTAAATTAAGTCCACTAGCTAATAATTCACTTGATATTAGTAATGTTGCAGAAAATGAACTTAAGTTTGAATTGGCGGGAAATTTTGAGTTCTTGTCTGTCTTAGTTGGAGTAGATTTTCCTCAGCTGATTGCTTTAAATAAAAGTGAAGGTGATTTATATTTATTTAATGAGTTGACTCAGGCGTGGATGCAACTAGATCCAAAAGGACTACGTTTAGCAGCATGCTCTGAGCAGCTTCTACAGTCATGGCAAGCCGTCAGTTTTCTTAGTCCTGACCATTCGTTGACACATGAAATTTATCTTCCAACAGAAAAGGGTTTAGCGCGATTAACGATTCAAGGTTTAGAGCTAATATATCGTGTTGAATATTTATTTCCAGAAGGGAGTTGTTTAGGGGCACCTGTTTTTTGGAAAAAATGTTTAGTTGTACCCATGTATATAAAAGAGAAAGTTGTTGTTGTCGATATTTATAATAGACAAGTTATAGATGTAATAGATCATCAACTTACTACTAAACTTTATTTTGAAAAAGTGGTTTATAAATCCAATACTCTGATTTGGATTGGTAAAACAGGTCAACTGATTTTAAATGTTGATGTTGAATCAACGCTTCATGCAAATTACCAACAATGGTTACCGAGTATGAAGCCAGACTTTCGCTTTGGTGCGCCTTATTTGGATCGAAGTGGTAAGTTCTATCAGCTTAGTGAAGATTACGATGGACATTGGTTTTACGTAGAACTCAATTGCAAAGGTGATAGTAGACCACAAAAAACAGCTTTCCGTTTTACAACAGGGCGAACAAAATATAGTTTTCAGAATGCTTTACAAGAAACACAAGATATTTGGGAAGAGTTAAAACATAGCCATAGTGTGGACAATCAGAGTATTGTTGTTCCGCTAATAGAAGATGTTGATAATAAAAGAATTCTTGGATTTAGATTTGTAGGGGATAATTCCGAATCAATTATAGACAAATTAAATAATACTGATCCTCAAGATATCGTTTTATTTTTGTCAAGTTATGATCAATCAGGCGATATTCATCAGGTTCAGGTAAAAAAACCTTTAGAATCAAGATTTTTTTATCATAATAATAAATTATATTTCTACAATCCTAATTTAAAAACTTTATTAGGGTGGGAAGTACAGCCATGAGACAAACGATATTTGCGCTTATTCTAGGTTTTGTCTCTACTGCTAGTGTTGCAGGACAACATGCATTTTTAGTACAAAATTCTGGGTGGATGGAACCTTTTTATCAAGATGAGCAATCACAGCTAAAGCCTTTAGTGAATGCTGTATTGATGACAGCAACCCAGTCAGACGATCAAGTTGTCATAGCACTATTCAATCAAAGTAATAAGATTACTTTATCGCCTAAAATTATTTATAGAGGCAAAGGGCATACTAATATTGATAGTGCTTTATTACCACAAACAATGGCTAAAAAATCAGAATATGCCTATGCCGATACTGATTTTAAAGAAGCGGTTGTTTCAACAATAAATGGACCATTTGCACAGAAGTCAGGAATTATTTGGATTTTCACCAACAATAAAAATAGCCCAAATAATGACGCGGCAACAGCAGAAAGAAATAAAGAATTTTATGAATTAATTCATTTAAATTCAGCAATTAATAAGGTGGTTGCTTTTCCATTAAAAATGCCCGTTCAAGGGGAGCATTTTAAAGCATCAGGTTTGATGGTTTATGCATTGGCTTATGGTGCATCGGCAGAGGCTGAATTAAATCAGCTTATTCAATCAGGGCAAATGTCTAAAGTATTTACGCAACAGCCTGCATTGCTTAAGCCTTTTGATAAAGAGCCTGTACAGCTGATTCCGACAGGGGTAAAGAATTCTTCAACCATTCATGCATCGTTGGCATCAGATCAAAAAACATTGGTGTTTAACTTGGAGCCAAAGGATGTTATTCCGGAACTAAAGTTAACAGCAGATTTAAAGAATAACTTCTATCCATATAATATTGCGGCGACACAAGTCTCAGCAAAACTGACACTTGCCAATGGCATGCAGGCACCGATCGAAATTTCAAAAAAAGATATTCGTTTAATGACAAAAGATAATGTCAAACTCGAATTCAATGTACCTATTCCATCTCATTTGATTGTTTCACCGTGGTCGTTTGAAGTATTTAAGGCGATGGGAAAAGCGGTAACTATTCCCGCTAAAATTGATGTCACTTTGTATCAACAACAACTCAGCTTGTCAGATGAATTTAAGCAAAATTTGGAACACTTATTTCCAGGTGATCCTTTGTCTGATGTTTTTGTTGCACCACAAAGTATTAAAGCTTCAACTGCAACGATTCCTGTGCAATTTCGATTGCAATATCCATTATGGCCAGTATTGGTCATGATTGCAGGTCTGATTTTACTCATTTTAGCCATTATTCTAGCGATGGTTTTAGGTAATAAAACCAGACGTTATGAAGTTTGGGTCAATGGTTTAAAAAAACAAACGATTCAACTGAGACCTTTCGCTAAGCAAACAATTTATGGCGAGGCAGGAAAAGAAATTGCGATTGTAAAACGTGGTTTTTCCGCAGCAGATATTCAAGTTTTAGATCAAGAAGTGTCAGTTACACTACGTTCAATATAAATAATCCAGAGGGATATATGTCAAATTCTAAAGAAAACAATGGCTTTGTTTTACCAACAGCGACAGAGAATATACAAGCAGAAACGCAAGCGGCAACCAATACAATACAAGATGTGGGGCTACCTAAAATTCAAGAAGAAACAGGATCGCGAGATCTTATGATTGCTGGCGGTATTATTGTTGTATTGCTTATTGCATTTTTCTTTGCAAAGCGTGGCTTTTCAAACAGCTTGGTCAAAAAACGTGTTTCACCAGGAAAAGCAAGTATGGCAGGCTGGTGGTTATTTATTTTCCTTGCATCGATTGCGATTGGTGCAGTATTGGCAGCAGTGAATCCTGTTAAATTTTTATCGCTCTTAATTTTAGGTCCTTTAGGTGTCGTTGCTTTAGTTGCTGCTGTATTGGCATTTACTTCAAGTCGTGCCTAATTTTTTGCAATATCGCTAATTTTTGAGGATCAAAGGATGTCAGACGCACAAAATGTCAATACAGGTGCTGCGGTAAAAAGTGAGCAAACTGTTAAGCTTAGACCAACATTATATATAGGGGTTGGTGGTACTGGTATGGAAGTGATGATGCGTGTGCGTCGTCGTATTTTGAATGCAAGTTGGGGCAGTGATAATGTTCGTTTAGAAAATTTATCTCAATTTCCAATTGCTCAGTTTATTCATTTTGACCTAGATCAGGGGGCGATCATTGATAGTGGTCGTGCGCAAACAGAAGATTTGCAATATAACCTTGTTAAGTTTACTGATGATGAGAAAATTGTTGAATCCTTTGATATTGAAAAATATAGCCGTGACGATGCATCATTAAGCCGATATCCGCATATTCAAAATTGGTTACCTCTCACACCAAAACGTATTCGTGAATTGGGGATTGATCCTGCAAAAGGTGCAGGACAAATTCGCTCAGTTTCGCGCCTGTATTTTTTTGATAAATATGCAAGAACCAGAGATAAGATTCGTTCAAAATTAAACACATTAAAAGCGGGATTATCTCGAGATGATATCCTTAAAAAACTCAATTTACAGCTCGATACCAGTAAATTTCGAATTGTGATTATGGGGTCTGTTGCAGGTGGTACAGGCTCAGGTTCATTTTTGGATATGGGATGGCTTGCAAAATGGGTTGCAAGTAACGAGGTGGAAGCAGCTGATGTTGAGTTAATGATGTTTCTTCCGACAGGTTATTCTAATGCGAATAAATCTAGAACTGAAGCGAACTCATATGCAGCCTTAATGGAAATTGAGTCTGCCATGGTTGGGCATTCAAAATATGTTGAAAAATGGGATGATTTTGATCGCCCTCAACTGGCATTGAAGCCCTATGATGAAGTACATCTTATTGATTCTGGTAACTTGGCTCGCCAACATACAGACAATATGAATGATGTTTATTCAATGGTTGCAGATACGTTATTTGAAGACTTCCGTTCTGCTGATTTTGCCAATCGAAAACGTTCTGTCGCAGTGAATCAGCGTCAACATAAAATTCATATGTTCGCACCTCCTGTACCAACAGGGCGTTTTGGTGACATGAAGTTGAATTATTCATGTGCTTATTCTGCTTTTGGACAATCGACATTAGATACATTAGGGCGTGCTCGTTATGACGAGTATGCATATAGTCTTGCATCTGATATGTTAAAAGCATTTTTTGGGGTTGCAAGTGCAAATCCTGCTGCAAATCGAGCAAGTGAAAAGCAACGTGACAGTTTTATGTCTGAAAATATGTCACTGGGGTTAGTCCCTTTCAATAACCTACCTGATTTTTCAGCATCGACATTAAAAAATTCAGAAATCCGTGAACTTAATACAGAGTTTATGGATCTCGAAATTGTTGACTTATTATTACGCTCAGGTCAGTCAGGTGTTGAAGTTGATATTGCTGAAGAGACACGTCAGCGGGTCAGTCAGCGTATTAGTGAAATTAGTAATGTTGATCGTGATCAATGGGCAAATGAAGTTCGTAAAACGATGCAGAGCCTGATGCGAGATGTGATTCGTACAACAGATGCTATTTCAGATACGGCAGAAGACCGTGTGATGCGTCGTCGTAAAGCATTATTTGAATCACTGAAAAAAGATATTGAAAGTCGTTTGTATTTATATTTGGATAACCAGGAGCAAGGCGGTTTTGAGTATGTGATTTCATTGGTTGAACAAATGAAAGACCGCATTGAAAATGCGAATTCAGGGATTTGTTTTCAACTTAAAAATTCTGCAAATCGTTATACAGCGATCAAAGATGCTCTACATACTTATGAGTATGAAAAACAGCTTAAAGATCTAGAAGAAACGAAAGGTAATGGCTTTTTAGGTTTGGGTGCTAGCAGTAAAGAAGAGCAAGCAAGATCGATTTTAGACAATTTACGTAAAGATATTTCAAATTTACTCTCTTTTCATTTGCGTGCGAAAGCTGCGGTTGAAGCAATTGAATTAATGAAAGATATTTCGACATGGTTGGGAAGTAGTCTAGGGGTTGATGACTCAGGTAAAACCATTTGGAATGGGGTGATGGGCGATCTTCAAAGTGGTCAAGAGTCGGTCATTGATATGATGAAACGTCTTGATCATGATCGTGAAGTGATTCACCAACAAATTCGTACCAAGCATGCAACACTACAGATCATTGAAACAGATGATGTAAAAACTCGAGAAATTGAACCACGTTTATTGTGTGAATGGGCTGCAGAAGCATTTAAAGACTTTGGTGGTTCTCGTGAATTATTTAGAGTTTTGGTTGATCCTGAACAACAATCACCATTATTACTTAAAATTATTCGTATGGCTGAGCGTCGTTTAGTTATATTTGATCAAGATGCACAAGATACGGGTGATGCTTTGTATGAAGCATTGGAGAATATGAGTGTTGTTGAACGTCAAAATATTTTCACTGAATGGTTACAGCGCGCAATGCCGTGGATTGATGCTAAGTTAGGTGGTGATTTTACACCGCCACCTGATCGTTTCAAATGCTTTATTGGTGTAAATAATGCTGACCAATTTAGCAAGAAATTTAAGCATGAATTGACCAGTTGTATTCCGGGTGGTTTGGGATTAAATGCTCAAGCACTCTCGATTGTAGAAACAGGTGAGCAAGGGCGTGCTGTTTGCTATGTTGAGCTTTCAGGTATTCCATTGACAATTCTTCGAGGAATGGAAACGTGGCGTACAAGTTATCGTAAAGAAAGTGAACGTACGCCATTGCATACGCATATTGATTCAACACGTTTTAAACATCCTTATGCACCCACACCAAATGAACTTAATGAGTTGGCGGATGACTTTAAATATTATTTAAAAGCAGTCATGTTAGGTGTTTTAAAACGTTGTAACGTATCAGGTTTAATTCCAAGTGGTCAATATGAGTTTGCAGTTGCGCGTGGTGATGTTCGTCGTTTAGGCAACGAACGTGGTTTCCGCTTGAATGGTTTACCGCAGGCTTATAGAGCGAACATTATTGATCAAATTGAGCAAAAGTTTAATGCGCTGATGCCTGCGAATTTAACGATGTTGATTGCTTTAACTGATTATTATGAAAAAGAAGTCTATACACCACGATTGGTTCAAAATGAAACAGGTGCTCAGGTTGAACATATTGGTTTTGCATGTGCAATTGCAAAAGAGCTGAAAAAAGAACTTTTAGTCTTAGCAGAACGAAAGGAAATTACAGCGGAAGATATTGAGCGTGCATTTGAGCTTACTGAGCATAAAGAAGAGTTTGAAAAATGGGCTGAAGCGGTTAAAGAATCTGATGAGGATGCATACCAGGAAGAAGTCCGCGAAATCAGTAAGGGGCAGCGCTTAAAATGGGTGATGAATATGTCACCAAGTGTGTTGCAACAGCACGAACAATTATTGAAAGGTCAGGAACATGCTCAAGTTTTAGGACAGAGTGCGCCTTTTATAGGAAGTATGCCTCCACCCGCTCCTGGTGCTATTCCACCACCATTCATGCAACAGCCCCAATATCAATACCATGTTGCAATTAATGGGCAAACATTTGGACCATATCCACATAGGAATGTGATGGATATGTTGCAAAATCAGCAAATTAATACTGCAACCATGATTTGGCGTGAAGGTCTAGCCAATTGGATTGCAATTTCGCAATGTCCTGAATTGGTAAGTTTACCACCACCAATCATGTCAGGTATTCCGCCCGTATTACAATAAATATCAAAGATGATTGCTGCTTTTTAAATAATGAGCAGCAATCTGTATTTTTTAAAATAAAATGATGAATAGGTTAAGTTAGATGGTTAAGCTGAATGGTTTTCAAACTTGTACAAGATGCCAAGGTGATTTAAAGCTTAAGGTACGTTTCTGTCCATTTTGCGGTAAACCACAGAATGAAGAAGAAAATAAACCTCAGTCAGTACCTCAAGTTGAAGAGCCGATTGATAGGGTTGAGCTACCTATTGAGCAACCAAAGGTTGAACAGACGCCACTACCTGAACCAATTAAACCATCGATTGTAGTTCGTCATTTAACTCAAAAAACAAATAAAGAATTATTGGGTATTATTATTAAAGGAACGTCACTTGAAGCTATGAAGGCATATGATCCATATGCATTTAAAAAAGAGGGTGGTATCTTTGTTCGATTAAAACATTTAAATAAAATCCCAAATGATTATTTGAGTATCGATCAATATGAGTTGAAATTACATCAAAATTTTTCAGATACAAATATTGATGTTGAAGCATGGGATGAACAACCGAATACGACATCCGTACAAACTCCTAATAATGCGACTCCGCCACCACTTCCAGTGCAGAATCCATTAGCAACACCTCAGCCAAACCCATCAAACTTCAAATATGTTGTGATCGCATTTATTATTATTTTAGGTGTTATATTTTTAGTCTTTAGTGGTGATAAAAAAGAAAAAGTTGATACTTCAGTTGCTACACCGACTATAGATCACTGTGAGGTTGCAAATGGAGAAATTACTCATTTGCTGACTGAAAAATTACCCGTAAGAGCACTGAGTATTGTGAAGTTAAATCAGGATGAGTGTAAAACAAATAGCGATTTTGTTCAGCTTGTTGTCTCTGCGGAAGCTCAAGCAACGTCAGCCAAAGAAAAAATTTCTTTAGCGAAGGAGTATGCACAAGCTGGTAATTTGACGTTAGCACATGAAACAGTAAGTGCTGCATTGGATTTGGATGCAGAAGTGACAGGTGGTAATGACTTATTACAATCGCTTCAGGAAATGATTGAGCAACAAAATAATGCTGCAGTTGAAGAGCCTGCTATGGAAGAAGCTCCCGTTGATTCGATTGCAAATGAAATTAATGCACAACAGGCTGCTGAGCAAGCCGCTGCTCAAGCCAATCAAAAAGCACAATTAGATCAGCAGGCTGCAGCACTGTCTCGTCAACAAGCACAAGCCGATGCGCAAGCAAAACAACGAATTCAAGCTGATCAACAAGCTCAAATAGAAAAAGAAAATGCACGTAAACAAGCCGCTGTTCGAGCACAAAGTGAAGAGCGTTTTACAAATCAACTTAGTCGAGCTGAACGTGCTTTACAGTCAAATAATTACGCTTTAGCAAAATCAATTGCGAGAGATGTTTTATCAAGTTCGTCTAATAATGCCGAGGCTAAAAGAATTTTACGTCAAGCAGAGCAAGGCGAATCAAAAGCATTTGATGAAATGGTCATCGAATAATTTAGTTTATAAAAGAGGGTGGGGATATGAAAAAACAGATAACAATTACGTTGCTAGCGACAACATTACTGATGTCAGGTTGTGCAAGTACAGGTGGTTTTGCAACAGCAGCAAATGGTGGATGTAATACAGGGCTCTCAACTGCTATGGGGGCAATTTTAGGTGCTGCAATTGGTGCATCTGTCGGAGATAGTAGCTCAGCGGCAACAGGTGCTGCAATTGGAGGAGCCGTTTTTGCTGCGGGTTGTATTATGGTGAATGCCCATACTGTGCAGAAAAAATCAGCAATAGAAGTAGAAAATGCATATAAAAAATCAAATAATGGTAATTTACCGACATATACCCGTGTTGAGCAATATTCAACAGTGGTATTGCCAAGTCAAACAGTACAAGCTCAAGAAAATATTACTGTAAAATCTGATTTGACTGTTATTGAAGGGCGTTCAGAGGCTTTGCAGCGCGTACAAGAAAAATTAATTTTAAAAGACCAAAATGGTAAAGTTGTACGTGAATTAGTCAAAGATGTACAGACAAGTGGTAGTCAAGAATTTGGTTCTGGTGGCTTTGAAAACTCATTCAGCTGGAAGTTCCCAGCAAATGTATCAAAAGGGCGTTATACCTTAGACACTGAAGTTTTGGTAAATGGAAATCGAGTAGCAAATAATACGAGATATATCACTCTAGTTTAATAAAAAATTTCATTAGAAGTCTCATTTAAAAATGGGGCTTTTCTTTTATCTAAATTTTAAAAGTATTTTTGGGAGGGGGTTATGAAAATAAAAATGGCATTTTTAAGTTGTGTTTTAATGCTCAATGGCTGTGCAATTATGTCTAAAAGTGAATGTTTATCTGCAAATTGGACAGTGATAGGGCAAAATGATGGATTGAATGGTAATGGTTCATTTATGCAGAAAAGAGCACAAGCATGTATGAAGCATCAAGCTGTATTAAATACAGAAGAATATACAAATGGATATAAAAAAGGCTTAAAAAATTATTGTAACCCTCAAACTATTTTTGATTATGCTATGCAAGGGCGGGGAAATTATCAAAGTTGCCCAATGGAGATGCAGAATAATTTAAGACCTTATTATAATGCTGCAAATAATTTTTATATTGCGAATAAAAATTTAAAATCTATAGAAGACACAATTTCAAATGCTAAAGAAAAAATGTACGATTCTGATTTAAAAGCAGAGTCACGTAAGTATTATCGTGAACAATATAGTGAAGCAAAAAATAAATTAGATCAAATTCAGCGAGAATATAATATGGCAGAACGTGATTTAGTACAGTTTAAACGCACTGCAAATTTTTATTAATGAACAAAGTGGCTATAAATTAAAATTTTTAAATTTCGATTGTATAGCCACTTTTTATCATAAATGATAAATAAAATTATTAAAGATAAATGAGCCAATACAAGCAATTATGATCAAAAGTAAAATGATAAAAGTATAATGAATAAAATTATATTTCCCTTTACGTTTAGCTTTATTTTCTCTTTTAGGTGATTTTACTTTCGTTGATTTGATAGAAGAAGTACCCTCCAATGCTATTATTGGAGAGTTGGGTAAATGAGAATGTTGAGGTTCCTTTTCATTTCTTGATTGATGTTTTTTTGAGGCCTCTATCTCAGTGAAGTCTACATCAAAAGTTAATTCCTGATTTTTGATTTTAACTAGCTCATCCTTATTATTCAGATTTGAAGTTAATTTTAAAATTTCAGAATTTGGTGTTGAAAAAGAAATAGTTTCAGTATTTTGAATACCTATGCAGGATTTACATAAAATTTGATAGTTATTTAATGCATCTTTTAAACGATCTAATGACATTACTTACGAACCCTTGTATAGAAAATCCCTTGTACATGATCACGTGGTGCGATTAAGTTTGAACGCTCGTAAAGTGTAACGGTGTAACGGCAATTAGGATGTTTCACTACTGTAGATTGCCATGCTGAGCTAAAACCACGTAAGCTCCATTGTTGTTGTGCTGCAATCGTTTGATTCAATTCATTTGCTAAAACCTTAAACTCGGGTTCCCAAGCCGTGAGAGTGATTGATGAATTTGTCGCAATAAATGTCGCAATTGATTTTGGCTTTTTAAGCCCATTAACCGTTTCAAAAACACATGGAGGTTTGCCTTGACCTTCTTTAAACTTGCTAATCATGGCATCAACTTCTTTTAATCCACCATTTTCTTCAATAAGCTCTTGGGCCTTTTTGGCATCTTCTAAGTTGCTAATAGGAGCTAAGGTTTGTAAGCGATCAATAAGTTCTTGAACACTATCTACTTTATACTCCTTAGCTAAATCATGGAATTGTTTTGCTTCGGCATTGTGACGACGCTCTACATAAATATAGGCGAGTAGTGCGATCATCACCAAAAATAGCATCTGCAAAAAGAAATCAATTAAGGTTAGATATAAAACATCTTCTCTTTTACTCATTTCATTTATCCTGCAATTTGTTCAGCAGATTTAGATGATTGAGTCTTTTTCATTTTTTCAGAGGCTTTGGTCGCAACTTCAATCAATGCTTCATTAACACTATCCACTGATGATTTCGTGCTCAGAAGTGTTTGTTGTAATTGTTGTTGATGTTGCTTATGTATTTGGATGTATTGAGATGAAATTTGCTGCATATCATGATTGAAATGCGTTAAATTACTTTGCATATCATCATATGCTTGAGTGACTAATTGCACTGAATTTTTAGCAGATTGGGCAACTTCATCAAATTTAAGATTATGAATACTTTGTCCAACATCAGTTGCTAGTTTAAGCAGTTGCTTTTGAGACTGATCGATATAAGCCATATGTGATTTATTGGTTTGTTGCATGTTTGTATATAAAGTTTCATTCATTTGCTGCATATGCTGATACAGTTCTTTTTGCAACTGCGTTTGATACTCAGCTAACTCATGATTCTTTTGTTTCTGATTTTCTATAAGCGTGTCTTGGACTTTTAGGCATTGCTGTTGAAATTCAGATGTTGCTTGTTTTAATCCATCAATAATGCCTGTATTTAAGACTTTTTGTTGCTGTTGCAAATTGATATTAATACTTTCTAATTCATGTGCAAAACCTGTAATTTCTTCACGTAATTCACTGATATCATGAATAAGTGACTGTCGTGCATTTTGTTCTTCATCTTGCGAGTCTTTACTCATACTTGCGAGTAATGATAGGCGAAGAATTAAGCCTAAACAGGTCACTAAAAGCCCAATTCCAAATTGAGAAAAGACTAAATTTAGATTTTGTAAATCTTCAATTTCAGAGGATAAACCAAAATGAATAATTGCTGATGTTGCAAGTGTAACAATGGTTAAACTAAAGCCAAAATAATACACACTGTCCACAGTGTTATAGTCTGAGTGATCTAGGTTTTTTTTAATTTTAAAATAGTAGATAAAAAGCGGTACTGAAACTGAAAGTGCAAGAAAAAAAATATTTAGATTGAACCAAATAATAAAAACAGAAATGATTGATGCACCACCTAAAAGTGGTAAAAATAATTTTGGTAAACCTTTTTCTGATGACTTGAACATCTTTTTTCCTTGACTATTTAAATGAACCTGGTAAATCATGGCGTTCTAAACCATATGAACTTCTTGTCCCTCGCATATCACCAAAAAACCAAGACCAAAAACCATCTCTATTTTTGACTAATTGTTCAGAGAGGTTTGCGCGTGGAATAATGTTTAAATGTACAAAGGTGTTAATAAATGTTGGTCTTTGTTCGCTACCGGCACGGCTTTTTTTAAATTGCTGAATAGCCTGCATTGAATCAATGCTTTCAAAGAGAGATAGATGAGGGGATTTTTGCAATAAATCTGAATAGATATAAAGTTTACTGTACTTTGCATTCATATTTTGATGACTTAAATTAATGTCTAACAAAATTTCTGCGAGGGGTGTAGTCACTTGTGGTTTTAAATCTCGGTAAAGGCTTACTTTGACTGATTTGATTAGATTTTCATTAAAATCTTCTTGTACTTTACAAGCTTGAAAAATAGGGCGTAATTGCGAAAGAGATTGTGGTGTTATAATATAAAGAGCGACAAAATCATGTTTTTTAATTTGATTAATTTGTTGTTTAATACGAGATAAAATTTCAGTTTGTGTCTGTATACTCATTAGTGAGGATTGATCGATAATGAAAATATGTTTTTCTTTAATATTTTCTGAACACTGTGTAATTTTATCATACTGATTTTTTGTATAAAATTGATGAAATAATTCTAAATTTAGAAAAATAAAAAAACATATCAAGCCGATAATAAATTTAATCCATAAAGCTTGTCTGTTGATTAATAACATTAATAAGCCTCACAATCTGTTTTTGAACAGGTCAGAATTTTATTTTTCAGTTTTTCACATTCAGTATTTAAATATATTAAATTTTGAATAATATTTTTTGTTGATTGTAATGCTGACTTTAAATTTGAATTATGTGCATACAGTATCTGTAAGTATTCTAATTTTTCTAATAATATATCTAAAGGTGCTGATTCTATATGCTGAATTTCATCAAATTGAATCGAATTTATGTAAGAAGACTCATTTAATTCTAAGCTTATTTTTTCAGTAAGTTTTTGTACTGATTTGGATAAATTACTAACATTCTTGATATTAAAATGATCACCTGGATTGAAATTTTGAATGTTAGGTTTTTTTACTGGTGATACTTTTATTTCTGAATTGAGTTGAGCAATTCGTGCAACCTCAGAAGAGCCGTAATTTAAATAAGATGCGACATAAAATACGACTAAGCCTAAGGCTAAATAAGAGATTAAAGTAATGAATAAAAAGAAAGATGAAGGTACATTAAAAAATAAAATTAAAATGTTTTTTAGAGATAAATTAGGAATATCTGAGGGAAAATTTTGATACTTAAAAAGAATACATTGAATTGTGAAAAATGCTATCGAAAAGATGGAAAGGGAAAGCATACTCCAAAAGATATCATTTACTGAAGAAGTTGTACGGTGCGCACGAAAGAAGAGTCCTGCGATACAGCTTAAGATTAAAAAAATAAAGGTGTAAGCCAAGGTAGAAAAAATAGATTCATATTGCTCTATTTTACTTAAAAAAAGATAATGGGTTATTGTTAGGCACAACAGGCTTAACATGATTAAACTTAGACTTACTAAGTATCAACTAAAAAGTAAACATGTATTCATTACCAAAACCCTTTGAAAT
>CAXYZD010000061.1:0-14007 GCA_964293455.1 uncultured Acinetobacter sp.
TTTCGATCAGGCTATAAGTATATGTGAAAATGAATCTCAAAAATTAAAAAATAACAATAAAAATAGGCTTTTAAGTTTTATTTTACGTAATAAATATTTTATATCAATTAGATTTAATTGGTATGACCAATATTAAAATTTTGGATGTTTTGTTGATTTTGATGCATTGAAATACTATTATTACGAAAATTTCTGTTATTTTTTTATCTTTTATTATTATTGGTCATACCAATATTGTTAAATCAATGAATTGATCAGACCATATTTAGCTTTTCTGAACGCATTTCAAGGAGATGACAATGCTTCAACAGTGGCAACAGATTTACGATCCAATGGGCAATATTTGGCTTTCTAGTGCCATTGCGCTTATTCCGATTATTTTCTTCTTTCTCGCTCTTGCTGTATTCCGTATGAAAGGAAGTGTTGCGGGTACGATCACAGTGGTACTGGCATTACTCGTTTCACTATTTGCTTATCAGATGCCTACGACAATGGCGTTTGCATCGATGATTTATGGTTTCTTGTATGGTCTATGGCCAATTGCATGGATCATTATTGGTGCTGTGTTCCTGTATAAAATTTCTGTCAAAACAGGGCAGTTCGATATTATTCGTTCTTCAATCTTGTCGATTACCGAAGATCAGCGTTTACAAATGCTGTTTGTTGGCTTTGCCTTTGGTACCTTTCTTGAAGGTGCGGCAGGTTTTGGTGCGCCAGTTGCAATTACAGCAGCCTTACTTGTCGGTCTTGGCTTTAAACCGCTCTATGCCGCAGGTTTGTGCTTAATTGTGAATACGGCACCTGTTGCTTTTGGTGCAATGGGGATCCCAATCATTGTGGCGGGTCAGGTTTCAGGTGTAGACACCATGGAAATCAGTCAGATGGTGGGGCGTCAGTTACCATTCATGGTGATTATCGTGTTGTTCTGGATCATGGCGATTATGGATGGTTGGCGTGGTGTGAAAGAAACTTGGCCAGCGGTGATTGTTGGTGGTGGTTCTTTCGCAATCGCTCAATATTTGACATCGAACTTCGTTGGCCCTGAATTGCCTGATATTACCGCAGCGATTGCAGCATTGGTATCACTCACGATTTTATTGAAATACTGGAAGCCAAAACATATTTTCCGTTTTGAAAATGAAGAAGGCGTTCAAACGATTGATTTAGAGGCAGAGCGTAAGAAAAAATATTCTATCGCGCAAATTGCTAAAGCATGGTCACCATTTGCAATTTTAACGGTAATGGTCACGATTTGGAGTGTAAAACCTTTCAAGGATTTATTCGCGAAAGATGGTGCATTACATGACATGGTTTTCTCAATCAAAGTGCCTTATTTGCATCAAATGATTCAAAAATTGCCACCTGTTGTACCTGAAATCAAGGACTATGATGCTATTTATAAGTTTGATTGGTTCTCTGCAACGGGTACTGCGATTATGTTCGCAGCGATTATCACGATCATTTATTTAAAAATGAAACCGAAAGACGCGCTTGTAACTTTTGCTGAAACGGTCAATGAATTGAAAATTCCAATTTATTCAATTGGTATGGTATTGGCTTTTGCATTTATTGCGAACTATTCAGGTATGTCAGCCACTTTGGCATTGGCACTTGCGCATACGGGTAAAGCATTTACTTTCTTCTCGCCATTCTTGGGTTGGTTAGGTGTTTTCTTGACAGGTTCAGATACCTCAGCAAATGCTTTATTTTCAGCACTTCAAGCCACAACTGCACAGCAAATTGGTGTGCCTGAAGTATTGTTAGTTGCAGCCAATACCAGTGGTGGTGTAACAGGAAAAATGATTTCTCCGCAATCGATTGCGATTGCGTGTGCTGCGGTAGGTTTAGTCGGTAAAGAGTCTGATTTATTCCGTTTTACGGTGAAACACAGTATCTCATTTACCGTGATGATTGGTATTATCGTCACATTACAAGCCTATGTATTCCCTTGGATGATTCCGTGATCTTAATGATCATGCATCATTTAGGTGATACTCAACCGATGCACATCTAAGGAAAGCAGATGAAAGTCTCCGACAAAGTGGTACAAAACCTACGCATGTTAATTGAACAAAATAATATGCAAGTCGGAGCTCGTCTGCCAGCTGAACGTAAGTTGTGTGAACAACTCGGTGTATCCCGCTCTACTTTGAGAGAGGCCATTTCACAACTGAGCAGTATGGGCATGCTGGTCAGCAAAGTGGGAGCGGGGACTTTTTTGCAACAGTTGCCAGTCAATTGGTCGCACAATCAGATTGTTCAACCTTTAAGTAATTTGATCGATGAAGATCCTGCCTATCGTTTTGATGTGCAGGAAGCTCGAATGGTACTTGAAGGTGGAACAGCGTGGTATGCCGCTAAGCGGGCAACTGAGCAAGATCTTGAAAAAATTCGTTATTGCTACGATCAAATTACCCATTTTCAAGAGTTGGGGGATGATCATCTTGCTGCCCGAGCAGATTCTGAATTTCACTTAGCGATTGCTGAGGCATCGCATAATTTGGTGCTGATTCAGATGATGCGTGGTTTAGTAGATTTATTGCAATACAACGTAGTTTTGGGTCGACGTAAAGTCTATACCGAAGCCCGCCGTTATGATCAATTGCGTGATCAGCACTTTCAGGTGATGGATGCAATTGAACGTCGTGATCCAGAGGCTGCTCGAGAGGCAGTCTGTGGACATATCGAATTTGTGGTACAGCAAGTGCGTATGATTGATGAGGAAGAAGCCCGTCGTCAGCGTTCAAGCCGATTAAATAGGACATAAAACATGATTATTTCTTCTGCAAATGACTACCGAGAAGCCGCACGTCGTCGTTTACCGCCATTTTTATTCCACTATATTGATGGTGGGGCAAATGCGGAATATACCTTAAAACGTAATGTGGAAGATTTATCAAAGATTGCGTTAAGACAGCGTGTATTAAATGACATGTCGCAACTTAGCCTTGAAACAAAATTATTTAATGAAACTTTGTCGATGCCTGTTGCATTGTCTCCTGTGGGTTTAACAGGAATGTATGCACGCCGTGGTGAAGTTCAAGCGGCTGTGGCTGCAGATAAAAAAGGTATTCCATTTACCTTGTCGACTGTTTCAGTGTGCCCAATTGAAGAAGTTGCGCCTGCAATTAACCGTCCAATGTGGTTTCAATTGTATGTACTGCGTGACCGTGGCTTTATGAAAGATGCCTTGGAACGTGCCAAAGCTGCAGGATGTTCAACTTTAGTTTTCACCGTGGATATGCCTGTTCCGGGCGCACGTTACCGTGATGCACATTCAGGTATGAGTGGGCCAAATGCCGCTATGCGTCGTTATATGCAATCATGTTTTCATCCGCATTGGGCATGGAATGTTGGCATGATGGGGCGTCCGCATGATTTGGGTAATATTTCAAAATATTTAGGTAAACCGACAGGTCTAGAAGATTATATTGGTTGGTTAGGCAATAACTTTGATCCGTCTATTTCATGGAAAGACCTTGAGTGGATTCGTGAGTTTTGGGATGGTCCAATGGTGATTAAAGGGATTTTAGATCCTGAAGATGCTAAAGATGCAGTGCGTTTCGGTGCAGATGGTATCGTGGTATCAAATCATGGTGGTCGTCAGTTGGATGGCGTATTGTCTTCTGCTCGTGCCTTACCACCTATTGCAGATGCTGTGAAAGGTGATATTAAAATTCTTGCAGACTCAGGTATTCGTAATGGTTTAGATGTCGTGCGCATGCTCGCTTTAGGTGCAGATACTTGTATGCTCGGTCGTGCATTTATTTATGCTTTAGGTGCGGCAGGTGGTGCAGGTGTTTCTAACCTTCTTGATCTGATTGAAAAAGAAATGCGTGTGGCGATGACGTTGACGGGTGCAAATACGATTGCGGATATTACTTCAGATTGTTTAGTAAGATTAGAAAAAGAGTTGGCTGGATAATTCCTTCTTTATAAATAATCCCTCCCAACCTCTCTTTTTTAAAGGGAGGAGCTATACCAATAAGGAATAGTTTTGGATAAAAATATTCCTTTAAAAAGGGTGAAATTCTCCTCTTTTTAAAGAGGGGCTCGGGGGATATTAAGAATACGTGTACATTAACTATTTATGATAAGGATAGGGAATTACATCATTCAGACATTGAAAAAAATAGAAGATATACGATTATGACGACCCAAGCAGCTCCGAAACAGACCATCCAAAATCTCATCAATATTGTCGGAAAACAACACGTACTCACCGATGCCAATGACACGCGCCTATACCGTCAAGGTCGTCGTTATGGTGCAGGTCAAGTCTTGGCAGTTGTTGTACCGGGAACTTTATTTGAACAATGGCAAGTGTTGCAAACGGCGGTTAATGCCGATTGTATCGTCATTATGCAAGCAGCCAATACAGGTTTGACAGGTGGTTCAACGCCATTTGGTGATGATTATGATCGTCCTGTTATTTTAATGAGTACACGCCGTTTGGTAGGTATCCAAGTCATTAATGATGGTCAGCAAGTGATTTGTTTGCCGGGTGCAACGCTTGATCGTTTAGAAAAAGATTTGGCGCCATTTAACCGTGAACCACATTCGGTGATTGGTTCTTCATGTATTGGTGCGTCGGTATTGGGTGGCGTGTGCAATAACTCAGGTGGTGCATTGGTGCGCCGTGGGCCTGCCTATACAGAGTTAGCACTTTATGCTCGAGTCAATGAATCGGGTGAGTTGGAGTTGGTCAATCATTTAGGTGTGAATTTGGGTGAGACGCCTGAAGAAATTTTGACAAAGCTTGAAAATAAGAACTATCAAGTTAATGACATCATTAACAATTCAAGTTGCTGTGCTTCTGATCAACATTATTCACATGATGTAAAGCAAGTCGATGAAAATACACCTGCACGTTTTAATGCCGATCCATCACGGTTATTTGAAGCTTCAGGTTCGGCAGGTAAAGTTTGTGTATTTGCGGTACGTTTAGATACTTTTGAAAAAATTCCAAGTCAGGTATTTTATGTCGGTACAAATTCACATGATGATTTAACTGAAATTCGTCGTTTTTTACTAAAAGATTTGCCACGTTTGCCTATTGCAGGTGAATATATTCACCGTGTTGCCTATGACATTGGCGCAGAATATGGCAAAGATACCTTTATGTTTATTGAGCAATTTGGTACGGCAAAAGTACCAGCTGCATTTGCCATGAAAGATAAAGTAGATGGTTATTTGGAAAAAATCGGTCTGCGTGGGCTTTCAGATAAATGTCTACAATTGGTCACTAAATTTTTGCCAAGTCATTTACCGAAACGCATGAATGAATTCCGTGATTTATATGAGCATCATTTGGTGATTCGTATTGAAAATCAGGATGTCGATCAAGTTGATGGTTTTTTAAAAGATTATTTTAGTCATCAAGCATCAGGCAATTATTTTAAATGTAGTGATGAAGAAGGGCGTAAGGCATTTTTACATCGTTTTGCGGTGGCGGGTGCAGCTATTCGCTACCGTGATACGCATCATTCAGAAGTGGAAGATATTGTTGCACTTGATATTGCATTGCGTCGTAATGACCGTGAATGGGTAGAAACGTTACCGAAAGAGATGGATGAGAAAATTATTCATAAACTGTATTACGGTCATTTCTTGTGTCATGTTTTTCATCAAGATTATATTGTTAAAAAAGGCGTAGATCCTTTGGCAATGGAACATGAAATGTGGCATTTACTTGATGATCGAGGTGCAGAATATCCTGCGGAACATAATGTCGGACATTTATATGTGGCCAAGCCTGCATTGAAAAATCATTATCAAAAACTTGATCCAAGCAACAGTTTTAATGTCGGTATTGGGCAGACAAGTAAGCTTAAATATTGGAAATAGACATTTTAAATAGTTATGAAAAATCAGTCATTCTTAAAAATGGCTGATTTTTTATGCTTTTAAGTTGAGTGAATGTAATAAACTGTATGCATACTGAAGATGGATGAATTGAGAAAACTTTGATGCCTCATTGGCTAAATTGACATTATCAACATAGAAAATATAACAAGAAGTCATCCCAAAAAATTAAAAATTCGATACAGTAGTATGCAACAAGTTGCAAAGCCAAAGATAAAAAGGATCAACATGACAACGAATAGCTATGCACATATTTTACAGCCATTAAATTTAGGTTTTACCACACTGAAAAATCGTGTTGTGATGGGGTCTATGCACACTGGTTTGGAAGATCGTTTTTATCATTATCCAAAGCTTGCTGCTTACTTTGGTGAGCGTGCGAAAGGTGGCGTTGGCTTATTGATCACGGGCGGGATTTCACCGAATCGTCAGGGTTGGTTATTGCCTGCAGGTGGAACCATGAATACGCTCGGTGATATTGCACCACATCGCTTAGTGACGCATGCAGTGCATAAGCATGGCGCAAAAATTTTGATGCAAATTTTGCATTCAGGACGATATGGTTATCAACCTTTTGTGGTGTCTGCAAGCCCGATCAAATCACCTATTTCGATGTTTAAGCCACGTCAAATGAGTGAGAAAAATATTCTCAGTACGATTGATGATTTTGCTCATACCGCAAGTCTTGCTAAAAAAGCGGGCTATGATGGCGTAGAAATTATGGGTTCAGAAGGTTATTTGCTGAATCAATTTTTAAGCCGTCATGTCAACCAACGTGAAGACCAATGGGGTGGAGCTATTGAAAATCGTATGCGTTTTGCGGTTGAAATTGTCAAAGCCATTCGTGTTAAAGTCGGTGAAAAATTTATTATTTGTTTTCGTTTGTCGATGCTCGATTTGGTGCATGATGGCAATACGATGGATGAAGTCATTACCGTTGCCAAAGCTTTAGAAAAAGCAGGCATTAACTTGTTAAATACAGGGATTGGTTGGCATGAAGCTCGTGTTCCGACGATTGTGACGTCTGTACCACGCGCGGCTTTTGTTGACTATACAGCCGAAGTGAAAAAGCATGTTTCTGTACCTGTGATTGCATCGAATCGTATTAATATGCCTGAAACGGCGGAAGAAATTTTGGCAGCAGGCAAAGCCGATATGGTGCAAATGGCGCGTCCATTACTTGCCGATGCTTTTTGGGTGAATAAAGTTGCGACCAATCGTGTTGATGAAATTAATATCTGTATTGCATGTAACCAAGCCTGTTTAGATCATAGTTTTCAAAATAAACGTGCATCATGCTTGGTCAACCCTCGTGCAGCACATGAAACTGAATTGGTATATTTGAAAACCAAGAAAGCCAAAAAAATTGCAGTTGTTGGCGGCGGTGTTGCAGGAATGTCAGCTGCAACAGTTGCAGCTGAACGAGGTCACAATGTCACATTATTTGAAGCTGCAAGTGAAGTCGGTGGTCAGTTTAATCTTGCTAAAGTCGTACCAGGAAAAGAAGAATTTCACGAAACGATTCGTTATTTTAAAGTTCAGCTTGAAAAGACAGGCGTAGAAGTACGCTTAAATACGAAAGTAAACCGTGAACAGCTTGAGCGTGAAGGTTTTGATGAAGTGATTATCGCCACAGGTGTTGTGCCTCGTGGTTTAAAAATTGAAGGTAGTGATGCCCCAAATGTACTGTCTTATGCAGAGGTATTACGTGGTGCACCTGTGGGCAATAAAGTTGCGGTGATTGGTGCAGGTGGTATTGGTTTTGATGTTTCAGAATATTTATTAAAACCTGAACATCAAACACAGCCACAACCTTTAGCAGAATGGAAGCGTGAATGGGGTGTTGATCCAAATCCAAATTATATGACAGAAGGCGGTCATGTTCCTGCTGAAGTTGATTTACCAATTCGTCAGATTTATTTGATGCAACGTAAAACCACACCACTCGGTATTGGCTTGGGTAAAACTTCGGGTTGGGTGCATCGTGCACAATTGAAAAAACATGCAGTGCGTATGATGCGTGGCGTTCAATATAAGTCTGTAACCAATGAAGGTTTATGGGTAGAAATCAATGGACATGATCAATTATTACGTGTTGATACCATTGTAGTCTGTGCGGGACAAGAATCTGTTAAAGCATTGATGCCGAAGGAAGGTGAATCGACATTGGCAAATTATCATATTATTGGTGGTGCGAAGCTTGCAGGTGAGTTAGATGCGAAGCGTGCAATCCGTGAAGGTGCTGAAATCGCAGCCAAATTGTGATTTTTTATGGGGATTTGGCGAAAGTATATGCATTTGAATGCTTTCACTGTAATTTCCCCTTGTCTTACTTTTAAAATATTCGTATGATGTCGCCCATGGAAGCGTGGCAGAGCGGTTGAATGCACCGGTCTTGAAAACCGACGAGGGTGTGAGTCCTCCGTGAGTTCGAATCTCACCGCTTCCGCCAAATTTTGAATTGAGCCCTTGTGATTGCAAGGGCTTTTTTCTTGCCTATAGTTTTACCCCATAACCTACCCCACATAAAATTTTGGATTGGAATAATCAAAATAAGAATAATTCAGATGGCTTTGGATAATAGGTAAATTGAGTTTAAGTTGAACTCTTACAAAATAAGCTATTATTTACAAGATTTTTGTCTGCTACCTATTCATCAAGATGATCTTTTCTATTAAGATCATCTTAATCTGCAATTAATAAATTTAAAAGTAACGACTAAAACAATAGTAATATGATTACATTTGACATTGAAATATATTTTATCGAATGCTTTTGAGGCAGAAATGAAAGATACTTAACTAACTAATAAGCTAGTTACTTCATGGGAGTTATGACACAAAATTGCTCTCAACTAAGAACAATCCTGCTGTGCCATTTTTACCATAGATTCTAACCATTTTTCTCGCTTAATAGGACTGGAACCGCGTATAGAACCGATATAATCAGTTTTAACTTTTTTAACGCCACAAAACTGTAACGTAGCTTGTTTGAGTTGTCGTGTACTAGGCTCTCCAAAATACCATTTATAAGTCCATCCTGCTTGATCCAATGTCGTCACAATTCTAGCTGTTTTATTTTGCATATTTCCACGAATACGATTGCTATTGTCGTAATAACTAAAAGCCATAGATGGTAGAAAAAGACGATCAATAAATCCTTTTGTAATTGCAGGTAAACCGCCCCACCAAACAGGAAAGATCCAGACAAGATGATCTGCATTTATGATTTTTTCCCAAGATTCTAATAAATCATGTTCCAAATCCATTCTTTTTTCATAGCCAAATTTTAAATTCGGATCAAAATTTAATTGACCTATTTCGATTAACTCAATTTGTATACCTAATTGAGTAACAGCCTCGAAATAAGCACGAACTAATGAGTGATTAAAACTTGTTTGAGAAGGGTGGCCATTAATTACTACAATTTTTTTTGATGAGACTGTACTCATAAGTTTCTCTAATTTTTGCAAATTAATTTAAAATATCAGTTGATATCTGAAATGCGAATAGCAAAGCTATCGTATTTAATTTAAGATATCAAGTGAAATTTGAAATTTGAAACTATATATGAAAAATGATCAAACCTCTCGTAATGATAAACAATTACAAACTCGATTTCACTTAATTGAGGCGGGATTCAATTTGATTTCTGAACAGGGTTATGGTGCTGTATCTATTAGAGATATTGCAAAATATGCGGGCTTTACCCAAGGTGCTTTTTACTCAAACTTTACAAATAAAGAGGATTTTTTACTGACGCTGATGAGGATTCAATTTGAAAAAGAGAATGCTCAATTGCAAAAACTTTTAACTGATAGAAGTATGAATACTCTTTCACTGGAAGAAAAACTGGAATTATGGCTGACTGATTTTTTTCAAAATGAATCATGGTTAAAGATTTCAATTGAACTACAACTGTATGCAATACGTGATAAAAAATTCGCTATTGAATATAAATATATTTGGCAAGTTCATAAAGAACAAATTACTCAAATTTTGTTTAACCTTTTCTCTTCTTATAAAGAAATTACACCTGAACAGGCTGAGTCGAAAAGTTTAGAACTTATCTCATTAAGTTACGGTTTAGCTTTAGAATATATGCTTTTAAAAGAAGATCTTAAAAAATATATACAAATTATTATTAATAATTTAGTCAGGGAAATTAATATTTTAACTTAACTTTTTGAAAAAAATCGCTTAATAAAAGTAAATATGATTCACTTTAATTTTAAAATTATCGTGAAAAAAAGCCTCTTAGCAATAGAGCAGGTGATTTTTATGAATAGTAAAAATGAACTTTATTTACTATTTAAAAATCACCTGCATTATTCGATACAATTGATTTTAATTGTTATCGGCTAATGGGTTTACGGGAGTAATGGTGTTAACTATTACTGCTTCTTCGTCTGTAATTTCATCTTTGTTGCCTTCAGTACGTGCAATCACAGCAGTCGCAATACTATTCCCAATAACATTGGTTGCAGTGCGTCCCATATCTAAGAACTGATCAATCGCTAAAATTAATAGAATACCCGCTTCTGGAAGTTTGAACATTGCCAGTGTTGAGGCAATCACAACAATAGATGCACGTGAAACACCCGCAATCCCTTTACTTGTAATCATTAGAGTAAATAAAATTAAAGCTTGTTGGGAAAAACTTAAATCGATATTGTAGGCTTGGGCAATGAATAGCACTGCAAATGACATATACATCATAGAGCCATCAAGATTAAAAGAATAACCTAATGGTAGAACGAAACTGGTAATACGTTTAGGTACACCGAATTTATCCAAAGCTTCCATTGTTTTTGGATAAGCTGATTCACTACTTGCTGTTGCAAAAGCCAGCATAGTAGGTTCACGAACAATTCGCATTAACTTAAAAATGTCTTTCTTTAAGAAGATATAACCGAAAGAAATAAGTATGGTCCAAAGTAGTAATAATCCAACATAAAACTCTCCAATGAAAATACTGTAATCGAGAATCAGTTTAGGTCCCTGAATGGTAATCGCTGAAGCAATCGCTGCAAAAACGGCGATAGGCGCAAATGCCATAACATAATCTGTAATTCTGAACATCACTTTGCATAATTCATCGATGATTTTTCCAATTACCGTGACTCCACTGGAATGTTGAACATATGCGAGTGCTGAACCAAAGAAAATTGAAAAAACGAGTATCTGTAATATCTCATTATTTGCCATCGCTTCTGCAAAACTACGTGGAAATATATGCGTAATGAATGATTCCAAACTAAGACTGGTTGCACTTACACCTATATCAACTGCTGTTTGAGGAACAGTAAGATTCATTCCTGCGCCAGGCTGGAATAAATTTGCTAAACCCATTCCAAGTAAAAGTGAGATAAACGACGCACCAATAAACCAACTCATTGCTTTTATGGTAATTGATCCTAAAGAAGAAGATTTTCCCATTGAAATAAGACCAGAAACAATTGTTGCAAAAACCAATGGTGCAATAATCATTTTAATTAATCTTAAAAACACATCCGTAATGATTTTAAAATATGCTGCGAATTCTGTAGTTTGTGTGGTCGTCAAAGTACTATGAAAGATCCAGCCAATCAGTATTCCAGATATCATTGCAATCAGAATATATTTGAGTAGTTTCTTCTGTTTCATAAAAAAGTTCCTTTTTAATCTTTTTTTGCATCAGTTTTAGCCTTATTTTTCAAGGCATTGATGACATCCATGTTGATCAATTTATATAGTATTACTTTTTAACTTGAGTGCTAAATCGTCGATTGAGAGATTTGGCTGTGACAAGTATTACTTTTTTTGAAAAAAAAGATAATGCAAAACTTAATTAATATATGTAAAAAATGCATACTTATATTTATTAGTTTTTCCTTATAGTCGGGCTTTGTTGCACAAATATTTAAAAACTAAAATTAGCTTAGGAAAGGATCAGATTGTTCTCTGTCTAAGATCTCATAATTTGATTCTGTTTTGTCACTGCGGATAGCATTCGTTTGAATTTTTCAGTTTACAAAAGTAGTTTTCAATCCAATGTCGCCATTTCTACCTATAGCCGTTTCATCTCTTTAAATTTTACGGTTCGATTTCGATGGAATTACCGATTTTAATATTCTCTCAATCGCGGAAAAATTCATCGTAAAGCAAATATAAAAAATGCCAAATAACTCTGCTAATCGCTTAATAACGTGAAAATCAGATGAGTAGTATTGAAGCTATTGATTTGTGTCTCAGTTATTTTTCTATGATTGTGTGATTATTTGAGATATAAACTATTGATTAATAGTATGTTATTTTTGGTGTTTAAATGAAATTACGAATTTTAGCGGTAGCTATTACCTTAATTATGTCGGGTTGTGGAGGTGGTGGCGGAGGTGAGTCTGGTCTATCAAATTCACCTCAAGATACAACCAAGCCTGAAATTAATCAGCCAGTAAAGCCTCCAGTACAAGATACAGGTGAATCTATTCGTTTGGCAGACATTGCTTCTGAGTTAACAGCATCAAGTTTTTCGCTTGACGCTTGGAATCCTAAAGCGATTCAGTTGAGTGGTGATATTTTATATATTGCGGATAGTACTCCACCCGCAAAAATCCTACGTTATGATGTGAAAAATAAGAAAAATCTTACAGCATTAACGGCTGAAAATGCTTTTGGTAATACTGCTACGACTTGGACTGATATTAGTGATATTTATATTTTAAACAATCGTCTTTACGTATCTGCATCGACGAATCATCGAGTAGATGTTTTTGATATTTCTACACAAAAGCCTAATTTTATAATGTCTTTAGGAACGAGCTCCTTGAATGGTGGGCAACCATTTTATGCATTGACTAATCCGAGTTCTGTTACAGCGAATGATAAATATGTGTTTGTTGCAGATCAGTTGAATCGCATTAATGTCTGGACTCAAGATGCTGTTACAGCAAAATCAACACGTAAATTTAATCGTTTATCATTACCTGGCTGTGCATCTAATTGCGCACCAAGGTTAGAAGTTGTTGGTGATCAGCTTTATGCAAGTACGACAAATGGTCATACTTATGTCTATGATATTAAATCTATTATAGAGACAACGGATACAAATTCATTAATTCAACCCATAAAAACACAAAATTCAATTGCAACAGTGGTTCACAACGCACAGGATAATTTACTGTATACAGCACAGCCAAGCGGTAAAATTTTAAGTTTTTCAAAAGATAATTTACCAAGTGCAAGCACTGCTATACCAGATAAAGCAGTTGATTCTGTTCAGCAATACCGTATACAAGGGCAGACCCCATCGCAAACCTTACCTAAATCTTTAGATTTAGCAGTATATGGCGATACGATTTATACACTGTCTAATCAAAAAATTATTGCCTTACCATTACGTAAAATTAAGCAGGTTATTTCTAATGACCCTGTGAAATCTATAGGGTTACTGGAATCACAGGCGACAGAACAGACTCGAATGCTACAGGATGGTGAGAGCTGGGCTACGTTGACCAATACAGCACAGCGTAATGTGCTTATCAATAAAGTTTTGTCGGTATCTTTTGATGGAGCTGGCTTACGTTTACAGAGTTATAGTGCTGCTCCTGTAACTAATCTCAAAATTGAAGGTAAATTACGTCAAAGCAATCAATGGGTGGAAGTTGCTAGTTTGGATCGGTTAACACCATTTTCAAATTCAGCGATAAAACTTAAAATTGATGGAAATACCCGCTTTAATTTGATTAATGGTAAAGGCTCAGTCCAACTACAAGGTTTTAGTAGTTTTGCTGAAACTCCTGCAGATTTATTTGATGAAGTGAAAATTACATCAGAGACAGATGTACATGTACAAAAGTTGAATAGCATTAAAGCTGGCTGGAAAATTGTCTTTGGTACTTATGATGAGCCTGGTAAGTGGTGTCGTATTACGCCAGCGTATGCACGTGAATGGGTCATTATGATGACTAATTTTGCGTATATGTTGAGTAGCCCTGAATTTGAAACGCTTTGGTTCAATCATAAAGCAGTGATGGGTCATGACTTCTTCGGTAATGGTGGAAGAGTTGAAGGTACTAACGGTTTTTATAAAGCAGAGGATTATAAACGTGGGTGGTGTTTCAAAAAGTATGCTGACATTAAATGAAGCCATTATTGATGTAAA